>QZKU01000074.1 GCA_003598085.1 Candidatus Abyssobacteria bacterium SURF_5 | reverse complement strand
TTGATCGCGACTTTGCTCAAGAAATCTGCTGGTGGGATTACTTAAGGCAACTCAAGAACTTATGTGGGAATTCCCCACCCGGTTTGCGGAATCGCTGGCGCGCGCGCCGACAGCGGTTTTTTTCGGAGGAACGGATTATGGCCAAAACCGTGGACTGAAAGTTTTTGAAATCGTGGACAGTTGTAACAGAAAATTATAGAAGAGTATACTCAAGTTCTTGATTTTTCAAAAAACGTGGTATAATTTATTCCGTCTTGGGTGAACAAAGGGTGCTCTGAGGGTAATTATGGAAAAGCCGAGAGTCATTTGCTGGGACCTCGATGAAACGCTCGGATTTTTCCGCAATCTGGTATCCGCTCGAGGCGGCGGAAAAGCTCCTCACCCGCAGGACAGCTATGTTCTGCGAAAGGATCTCATCCGCGCTCTGAACAGGATGATCGACAAGGGTTATCGCCACGTCGTCGTCAGTTCCGCCAAACTGGAGTATTCCAAAAATGTGCTAAGCTCTATTTGCCTGGACGCCTATTTTGATAAGGTCGTTGCCCGGTCGCAGTTGAATGAAGCATTTTGGGGAAAACGATATTTGCCTGCCGCCGAGGCATTCAATCTTGATGAAGCGGATGCGCTTTCAAATGTTCTCGTTATTGCGAATCAGGCTTCGGATGAGCCGGTTGATCTCGGGGTGGTTTTCCTGCACGACCGCCGCGGCCTTGAGGTAAGCGCATTTGAGTATGAACAGGTGGCCGAGGCCCTGTGGGAGCGCGGCGAAGGCAGTTTTAAGCGCGGGTTCGATTTTTTCTTTGAAACGGGGAGGAAGGTAAGTTGTCTCGACCAGGAGATGAATTTCATGCTGGTCTCTTCGAAGGTTACCGAGACCATTTCCGCCGATCTGGGCTATAAGAATTCTCCGTGTAATCCCGACCTCAAAATCCCCATAATGTACAATTTCCGCTCCGCCTGAGTCTGCACATTTGCCCGCGGGTGTATCATGGGGTCCGCCGATCTGCCGGGCTTTCCCCTATTCCTCCACCTCCGATCAGACGGACTGTGTGTTCCGGCCTTGAGTTGCTCATCAGGGACCGCCCTGTTTTGAAAAAAGTCGACAATGGTATATACTTTGGGACAGATGAGATCAAGTGTTTCTCATTTTGATGAAAACAGGTCGGGTAGTGGCCGATCGGAGACCGATCGAGGACAAGGAGAAAGCTTATGGCGCTAACCGCAGAGGAACGGCAGAAGCTGTATGCCCAAGCCAAACAGCTCCGGCAGGATATTGTTGATATGACCAGTTGGGCGGGCGGAGCCCACATTGGTGGAGGATTGAGTGTAATCGATATCCTGACCATCCTCTATTTCAAGTATTTGAACATAAACCCGAAAGACCCGTGTTGGGAAGACCGGGACCGTCTTGTGTTGAGCAAGGGACATGCTGCGGTGGCATACGCACCGGTGCTTGCTCGGCGCGGCTTTTTCGACACTGAGGAACTGAAGACCTTCAATAAGTTCAAGAGCCCCTTCGGAATGCATCCTGACTCGTGCAAGGTGTGCGGGTGCGATGCATCCACCGGTTCGCTCGGGCACGGCTTATCGATGGCTGTGGGTATGGCGCTTGGGGCGCGCGTTTTGGGGAAGAACGTGAAGGTGTACTGCGTACTTGGGGATGGCGAGTGTAATGAAGGGACCGTCTGGGAGGCGCTGATGGCAGCCGCTCAATTCAAGCTGACGAATCTGATAACTGTCATTGACCGAAACGGCCTGATGATCGACGGTCCAACCGAAAAGGTGATGGGAGTTGAGCCGCTGGCGGACAAGCTCAAGGCGTTCGGCATGGATGTCGTGACAGTGGACGGACATAATATGGATTCGCTTGCCGAGGGCATCGAGAAGGCGCTTGCCGCACAGGATAAGCCGGTGGCTGTACTGGCCAGCACAGTAAAAGGAAAGGGAGTCGATTTTATGGAGAATCAGGTTCCCTGGCATTATGGCTCGGTGGACGCTGCGTTGAAAGAGAAAGCACATGCCTCTATAGAGAAAATGTATGAGGCGCTGCTGCGAGGAGTGGGCGTATGAGCGACGGAACCGGAACAACCTGGACTTGCTATGACGCCGCAACAATGTCGGCGCGCGAGATTTACGGGCGCGTCCTTGCGGAAATGGGAAAAACCGATACCAGGATCGTGGGCTTATCGGCCGACCTGGCTAAATCCACGGCCATTGCATTTTTTGAGAAGGGGCATCCCGACCGGTTCTTCAACATGGGCATAGCCGAGCAGAATATGATGGGGGTCGCGGCGGGCATGGCAAAGATGGGGTTGATTCCATTTGCCAGCACGTTTGCCGTGTTTGCGGCCATGCGAGCCGCCGAACAGGTGCGCACCGACATCTGCTATCAGAAGCTGCCGGTGAAGATCATCGCCACCCACTCAGGCATCAGCTTTGGGGCGGCCGGCACGACCCATCACTGCACCGAAGACATCGCCATCATGAGAAGCTTCGCGAACATGACGGTAATCGTTCCGGCTGACGGGACGGAAACAGCGAACGCGGTGCGGGCGTGCGTGGACATTCCCGGTCCCGTGTATATGCGGATCGGGCGCGGATTCGAGCCGCCTTTCTATGAGAACGAGAATTACGGGTTCAAGATTGGAAAGGCGCACACGGTGCGCGAGGGCAGCGACCTTGCGATCATTACCTGCGGGATAGGCGTGCTGCAATCGGTCGAGGCGGCCCGGACGCTGGAAGAGGCGGATGGTCTTTCCGTGCGCGTGATCAACATGCACACCATCAAACCGATCGACCGCGATGCGATCATGAAGGCTCTGACCGAAACCCGCAGGGTTATCACCGTCGAGGAGCACAACATGCTCGGCGGTTTGGGGAGCGCGGTAGCCGACGTAATCGCCGAGAGCGGCAAGGGATGCGCCTTCCGCAAAATAGGGCTTCCGGACACCTACAGCGAGGTTGGATATCCGGAAGACCTGTATGCTCACTATAAGCTGGATTCAAATGGGATTGTGGACACGATCCGGCAAGTAATGAAAATCGAATTCGAAGAAGACGAAGACTGGGAAGACGAGGTCTGAGATGGGAACATCTGAACAGGATATCATGACAGCCCGGCTTTTTTTTCGAGCCGCTTTCCCGGTGATGAAGGTACCATTGGTCGATGACGAGAAGATGAGGAAGCTCTTCGAGAACGAGAAGGGAGCAGTCCAGTTCTCCGCTGACAACGGCGGTGCGAAAGTGGGGGCCTACCTCACTTTTGATCGCGGGCGGTTTTCGACCGCCGAAGGCATTTCCGAGAACCCCGATATCACCTTCCACTTTTCCTCGGTCCAGAAGATGAACACGATGTTGACCGGCGGAACGGTCCTTCCCAAGATCAAGGGAGGGCTGAAGAACCTGCGTCTTTTGCTCAAGGTGTTCAAGCTTCTGATGAGCCTGAAACTGATGATGCCGAATGCGCGCCCGAAGGACGCGCAGAAGCGTTACCTCAAGGTGAAGATGTCGCTGTACATGATCACCACGGCTCTGAGCGTTTTCAACAAGCTTGGCGACGCGCGCATGAAGGAGTGGACTGGCAAACAGCCGGACCGCATTTATCAGTTCACGGTCGAGCCGTATGAGGAAGAGAAAGGGATTGCCGCTTACCTGCGTGTGAAGGCTGGCAAGACGAAGGCGGGACGCGGCGTCTACCGGCGGCGCCGGCCGTTCGTCCATTTCCGGTTCAACACGGTTGACGGCGCAATGAAGGTGCTGCTCAAGGAAGTAGAATTCGTCGAGGCGGTTGGAAAGAACTGCGTCGCGGTGGACGGTTCGCCCGAATATGCGGCCCAGCTCAACGACTTCATGGCGGTTTTGCAGGGAATGATGACATAAGAAGGACCTTCCAAAAAGTTTAATTATGACGTGATTTTGAATGGCGCACCAATAGATATCTCCTTTGGGGCGGCCAAACGGACGCTGCTCAGTCACAGACACTCCTCTTTTTCAAGTGTTTTGCGTGTCCTGTTGCCATTCCTTTAGATGCAAAGTGAGAATGCACTGCCAAAGGCAGCCGACCTCCTTTCTCCGCGTTTATGAATCAGCGACAGTGTCCGCAATCATCGTTATCTTGAAAAGCGCGTTGGAGTTTTAGCTGGGTCACCGGATCAAGCTTATGAGGCGAGGGAGTGACCGCGACGGTTAGGACTGGTATCATTACGGATGGGGATTCACCGGCGCTATGAGAGTTCTGCTGGTAGAAGATTCGAAACGGCTTCAAAGGTCTGTTTCTCTCGGGCTGAAGAAAGAGGGCTTCAAAGTTGACGCCACCGGTGACGGCGAAGAAGGTCTCTGGCTCGCCGAATCCTGTGATTACGACGTGATTATTCTCGATTTGATGCTGCCGGGTCTGGACGGCTTGTCGCTGTTGCGCCGGCTGCGCGAGAGTCAGCGACCGGCCAGCGTGCTGATTCTCTCGGCAAAGGACACGGTTGAAGACAGGGTCAAGGGATTGCAGGCGGGAGCGGATGATTATCTGGTAAAGCCATTCGCGTTCGAAGAGCTTCTTGCCCGGTTGAGGGCGCTCATCCGCCGACGATACGGCGTGAAGCAGAATTTCGTCTCGATTGGCGAGTTGCAGATTGACCTAGCCACACGAACCGTAAGCCGCAGGGGCGTATCAATCGAACTGCCGCCGCGAGAGTACAATCTTCTCGAACTGCTCGCCTTGCGGCGCGGCGCAGTGGTCAGCCGGGCTGAAATTGAACAACATATTTACGACGAGCGCAAGGAGCCGATGAGCAACGTGGTCGACGCGGCCGTGTCGTCCCTGAGGAAAAAACTGGGGGAGGCTGGGGAGCCGTCCCTGATCAAGACCCGGTCAAAGGCAGGATATCTGATTGAGTAGAAGAGGATTTCATGGGATTGAAACCGAGGAGCCTTAAGAACCGCCTGTTGCTGTCCCTGTTCGTTGTGGCGGTTGTTGTCTTCATCCTGACGGAGTTGATTTTCATCGAGAAGGGGCGGCGCTCTCTCGTCAAGATGATCGAGAAGAGCGTCGATGCCTATGTTTCGAGCCTGGTCGCCATGCGATTGGCTGGTCCTGACGGCGGGACCGGGTTGAATCTGGCCGAAGAATCCATTGGAGAGTCGAAGGACCGCTCCACCAATGCTTACTTCCTGATTCTCCGGCTCAGCGACAGCAGGGAAATCGCACGGTCGGAATCGCTCAGGGATGTGAACCTGTCATTGCCGATGTCGCCGCAGGAGTTTCCTCGCGGCAAAACCTATTTCTGGAAGGCCCGCATTCAGGGCGAAAAGGTACGCTGCGCCGCGCTACGCGAGTTCGCTCGCATAGAAACGGCTGGTGATGCCGGCTCATCGATGGATTCCGGTGAAAGCGAATGCCTCTTTATCGCGGGCTTGAGCCAGGGCTACATCGGCATCCGGCTGCGGGAGACACTCGAGATCACGGCGCCGCTTTTGACAATCGAATTGGCCGTCATGCTTGCGCTGGGCTGGGTGGTCATCTGGCGAGGCCTCGCGCCCCTGCGCGTTTTCGAGCGAGAGGTGCAGGCGATTTCCTCGGCGAACCTGACGCCGGTCACTGTCCCGGAAATCAAGGAATTTGCCAGTGTCGCCACAACGCTGAACGCCATCATCGCTAATCTCAAAGACGCGTTCGAGCGCGAGCGCCGATTCACCTCGAATGTGGCGCATGAGCTGCGCACGCGGGTGAGCGAAATACGCTGTGCGTCCGAGGTGGCCCTGAAATACGCGGACGATCTGAATGAGCGTGAGCGGAAGAATTATGAGGACATTCTTCAGTCGGCAAAAGAAATGCAGGACACGGTGCTGAACCTGCTCACATTGGCGCGTTGTCATGCAGGCCAATTGAAGCCGCAGAAGGACTTGATTCAGCTACGGCCACTCATCGAGTCGCTCTGGGAGAAGCGGGCGAAGGAGGCGGCGTCTCGTGGGATTATTGGCTTCGGCGCTGTCCCGGAAAATCTTTCGATTGTGACCGACAGGAATTTTCTGGAGATTATTCTCGACAATCTCTTTTCGAACGCCGCCAGTCATTCCGTCGAGAACGGAAAGATCGGGTGGGTGGCGAGCAATCATGGCGGCGAGTTCTCATTTTCCATATCCAACAGTGTTCGAGGGCTGTCAGAGGACGACTTGCGCTGCATGTTCGAGCCGTTTTGGCGGAAAGATGAAGTCCGCTCCTCCGGCGACAGCCACAGCGGCCTGGGCCTATCCCTGGTCAAATCGCTGGCCGGGGTTCTCGGCCTGAGCGTAAGCGCCCGCCTCACAGCTCCCGCAATCCTCACAATCACTCTCTTTGAGAAACGCGCGGCCTGATTCTTGCCAGTTAGAAAAAAACCGTAATCTTTCCGTAATATTGTCCCTCCTATAATCAAAGGCGACGCCATCTTATCAGAGTGTTGGGGGCGAATCAGCCGCGGCGCCAGTGCTGAAAATGCGGCGATTGAATCCGTCATCGAATCCTCGATATGCACGGGACGCGGAACGAGGGCAGAGCGAACATGATATCGGTTATCATCCCCGCTTACAACGAATTCGAATCTCTGCGGCCGCTTACTGTCGAACTTCTTCAAACAATGCGAGATCTCGGAGAGGACTTTGAGATTCTGTTTGTGGATGACGGGAGTACTGACGCCACACGCGAGGTTTTGCGCTCACTCGCCGGCGAGTTTGACGAGGTCCGCTTCATCGGTTTTAGAAAAAATTGCGGACAGACATCTGCGATGGCAGCCGGTTTCAAGTGTGCCAGGGGTAACATTCTCGTGACGCTCGACGCCGACATGCAGAACGATCCGGCCGACATCCCCGGGCTTTTGGAGAAACTCGAGGACTATGACGTGGTGTGCGGCTGGCGCCGGAAAAGGCGCGACAGCATTGTGAGGAGAATATCCAGTCGCGTGGCAAACTCCGTCAGAAACAAGCTCAGCGATGAACAGATAGTGGACGTGGGGTGTTCACTGAAAGCCTATAAGAGGGAGTGTGTCGAGCAGCTGAAGCTGTTTGAAGGCATGCACCGTTTCCTGCCCACCTTAGTGAAGTTGGAAGGTTATCGCGTTGTGGAAGTTCCCGTAAATCATCGGGAGAGAAGGATGGGCGTGTCCAAATATGGCATCCGAAACCGAATCATGAAGGCCTTTATTGATCTGCTGGCTGTCAGGTGGATGAAACGACGGCACATCCGATACGAAATCGAGGAGGAAGGATGACGCGGGCGTGGTTAATCATCGGCTTTGTCGGCCAAATAGTCTTTTCACTGCGGTTTCTGGTCCAATGGGTGGCTTCCGAACGTTGTGGAAAAAGCGTTATCCCGGTCGCCTTCTGGCATATCAGCTTGCTGGGAAGTTCAATACTTCTCGCATACGCCGTTTATCGGCGCGACCCGGTTTTCATTCTGGGCCAAAGCTTTGGCGCTTTCATCTACATTCGCAATTTGATGTTGATTTTTAGGTCGAAACCATCGCTGGAGAAGCACTCTTGAAATCATATTTCGCTCAGCACATAGGCCCCGCCGGCGCCGGGCATGCGGAAATGAATTCAAAATCTCGGACGGCAAACGAAGTGGCTGCGCTACTCTTGGCCGCATATTTCCTCTTCTTTTATGGCATAGGCGCCCGCTCTCTGTGGAGCCCTGATGAGCCGAGATACGCCCAAGTTGCGAGGGAAATGCTCGTGACCGGTGAATGGATTGTCCCGCACCTCAATGGAGAGGTGTATCCGGAGAAACCGCCGCTCTACTTCTGGCTTGTGGCGCTCCTTTCGAAACTTGGCGGCGAGGTGACGGAGAGCACCGCTCGCATACCGTCGGCGACGGCGGCCACTCTTATCGTTCTGCTCACTTATTTCCTCGGACGCGGGCTGATGGGTCGGGACGAAGCTTTTTGGGGAGCGCTCATCACTGCAACGAGCGCTCAATTTTTTGTGAATGCGCGAGAAGGCGCGCTCGACGCACTCCTCGCCCTAAGCATTCTCGCCTCGCTTTCCCTCTTTTATGTGGGTTATGCAAAGAGTAAGCCGGCCCTTTACCTGGCCGGTTTCCTCTTTATCACGCCTGCCGTTCTGACCAAGGGACCCGTGGGATTCGCGATTCCGCCGCTTGTCATGCTCGTGTTTTTAGTTGTAGAGATTCTGTTTCGGGGCGTGCCTGCAAGGAAACAAATCTGGTGGTTTATTGGAGCGGCGGCATTCGGTCTGCTTCTGGTCGCCGCGATGGTGGCGCCGTGGTGGTTTTCGGCTTATCAGAGGAGCGGCGGAGCGTATGCCTCACTTTCCATTCTCACGAAACAAACGTTGGGGCGCATGATTGAATCCTATTCTCATCAACGCCCCTGGCATTATTATCTCGGAGAGATATGGTGGCAGTTTTTCCCTTGGTCGGTATTTTTACCACTTGCCGCATACCGCCTCAAAAAGAACGGATACCTGCGTACGAATGGAGGGCTTCGATTCATTCTGGTTTGGTTTTTGACTGTCTTTCTGTTTTTCACTTTTGTCTCCGGGAAAAGAAGCCAATATCTGATGCCGCTGCTCCCGGCGGGAGGGCTGATTCTGGGATGGACACTGGTTAATGCGAATCCCGGTGAAGGGCGGCTGAGGGAGCGAAAGGCGTTTTCCATTCCCTTGGCGCTCGCGGCTCTGGTTTCCGGTGCGGGCGTCGCCGTGATTGTTCTTTATGTCTATCACCACGCGAACAGATCAATCATCTCTGCAGTTCCACCGGTTGCCGTTTTCTGGGCAATCCTTGTCACGGCAAGTCTGGTATGTCGCGACCGCCCTCCAAAGACCGCGCTGGCTTGCGTAATCGCGACGACCGTTCTGGCGGTCGTCTATGTATACGGACATCTTTCGCCGGTGGCCGACGACTTCATGTCCGCCCGTCCGTTTTGCAGCGACGTGCTGGCTGCCTCGGGCAAGAGCGATAGCATAGCCTTTTACCGCACCTATCGTCCCAATATACATTTTTATATGAATCGAACTATTCCGAGGGTCGATACCGAAGGGGGGTTGCGTCAGGCGCTCGAAACTACAGACAGACTGCTTGTGATCCTGCAGGCGCGGGAGCAGGATTCTCTCATCCGGGACGTTCAGTGCAAGCTTGAGACAATTGCGCAAGCGAAAATCGGCAGTAGAGAGATGGTGTGCCTGGCACTGTGGCGATGATGTGAAAGGGAGGATAAGAAGCAATGACGGAACGTCTTATTTCTGCGGGTGACTACGCCGGGAAGAAAGCCGCTGTCAGGATCGGGCGATTTCTCTTCAGGTCGCGCAATTTTATTGCGACGCCCATCTTTCTGTTCCTGCTCTGCGCGTTTTTTTCGGAATACGAGAACGACCTTGTCGTATGGACGACGGGACCGGCAATCATATGCGCCGGCGAGGCTTTGCGATTATGGGCGATGCGGCATATCGGGCGAAGCGCCCGCACGCGGAAAGACAAAGCACGCCGATTGGTGGTTTCCGGCCCCTATGCGTTCATAAGAAACCCGCTCTACGTAGGGAACCACCTGACCCTCGCCGGATTCTGCGTGCTATCGGAAATGCTCTGGTTCGTTCCCATGGCGCTGTCCATCTGCTTTGTCTTCTATTCCTTCATCGTTATCTATGAAGAGGACCTGCTCAAACGGCGGTTCGGGGATGAGTATGCAAGATATGCCGCCGAAACGTCTCGCTGGATTCCTCTTCCGAAGCTGAACAAGTTGTTTGGTCGGGAATGGCGCGAGGCATTTTTTCGCGAACGCAGCACCATTTACGGTTTGTTGGCAGGCATACTTAGCTTTGCTTTGAAGGAGCTTGCTTTCTCTTGATTAGTAAATCTATCCGTCTTTCCTGTCCAATTCGTCATTTTGTTCTGCTTCTTTCGCAGAAGCGAGTTCGAGAAGCCTGAGCTCGAATGGCTTGCTTGCTTCGCCGAAATAGACTGTTTGGTGCGGGAACGGGATTTCGATACCGTTCTCGTCGAAGGCGATTTTAACACGGCGGAGAAACTCGCGGCCCACCATCCACTGCCGGATCGGCTTCGTTTTGATTCTTCCCTTGATTATGACGGCGGAGTCAGCGAATTTGTCGACGCCGTAGATTTCGGCATCCTCGATGATACAGGAGCCGAAGGTTTCGTCTTTGCGCATCTCGTCGCAGATTCTCTTCAGCATCTCGACGACACGATCGGTATTCTCTTTATAGGCGACGCCGACGTCAAAAACGTATGCCGACCAGCCGTAGGTCATGTTGCTCAACGTTGAGATAGCGCCGTTCGGAAAGACGTGCAGGGTCCCCGTGAGGTCTCGGAGGACGAGGGTTCGAAAGTTGATTTGTTCGACCAGACCGCCCGTGCCATTGACAATGGCGACGTCTCCGACTCGAACCTGGTCTTCGAGAATCATGAAGAATCCCGAGATGATGTCGCGAACCAGGTTCTGGCCGCCGAAGCCGACGGCAAGGCCAACGATGCCTGCGCCGGCAAGAATCGGTGCGATATCGACTCCGAATTGCGGAAGAATGGTAAGACCGACCGCAATCCACAGGACCAGCAACGCCGCCTGCCGCAGGAGGCGGGTGAGCGTCTGCACGCGCTTTGCGGATTCGGACGGCGGCTCGCCTTCGGCCATTTTTTGTCGGATCAGGCGTTGCTCGAGGTGGCTGATTAATTTCAGAAGCACTGCCTGCGCGACCAGAGCCAGGAGCAGGATCAGAATGACAGTCGCTCCGGATTCCACTACGCTCGCCCATTGCAGTTGACTGAGCAGGTCTGCGGCATTCCTCATCATCTCCTCCTCAAAGTGGATATTCCCCGCCCTCATTATGACTCTCTTCTTCAGATGCTAACGCATTAGCAATTTGCATGTCAAGGAAAAGAGGCCGATGCGCTCTATCGCCGCGGGCGCAGCGTCCGCGAATTCACTGATCCGTGATTGTTGGATGGGGAGTGCACGGACGGGCAAGAGAAATTAAGCTCCTCACAAGAATTTGTGGGTTAATTGTGGCATAGGAAGGTCTCCGAGCACGTGATAAAGGGCAAGCGAAAAGGTTTCAAATGTGCGGTAGCC
>QZKU01000073.1 GCA_003598085.1 Candidatus Abyssobacteria bacterium SURF_5 | reverse complement strand
CCCTCTGCGACATTGCTCTATTCCTCTTTCACCATAAAAACCCTGTCTTTGTGCCCTTTCACTCACTTCCGAATGTCGGGTTGCGGAATCGCTGCCCGCGTCAAGATTCCGTTGACATACCGTAAGCCCTTTTGCTAGACTCTGTGAATGGGGTTAACCGGTTGCTCTTCCTTTTGAATAAAATGATCCGAAAAATCTTCTTCCTCCTTTTTGCCTTTGCTGCGATCGCTGTCGCTTTTTTTTCCTATTCGAAATTTTATGCGCGAAAGGACATCAAGGTTATTGTCGATAATGCCCGCCTGAGCGCATCGGTGAAAACGGCGC
Organism: Candidatus Abyssobacteria bacterium SURF_5; assembly: GCA_003598085.1. Lineage (NCBI taxonomy): Bacteria > Pseudomonadati > Candidatus Hydrogenedentota > Candidatus Abyssobacteria > Candidatus Abyssobacteria bacterium SURF_5. The sequence goes on along the minus strand of QZKU01000073.1, from coordinate 34,142 downwards.
TCGCATTAAACAGGCAATTGAAGACAGCGGAAATCGATGTTTCGGTAACCGAGGGAGAGATACTGCTGGACGGCTCGGTCGGCACGACTATTCAGCGGCAGCTCGCTGAGGAAATTACCCGAAGCATTCGCGGCGTTAATGAGGTCCACAATAACCTGCTGGTCAACAAGCTGATTGCGGCGAAACCGGTGGACAATGAACGGACGCTCGGTGAAAAGCTCGATGATCTCACAATCGAAGCGTCGGTCAAGACCGCGCTCCTTCTGAATGAGAACGTGCGCGCGCGCGACATCAAAGTGAGTTCGTTGCGCGGGCACGTCGTTTTGGCCGGTTCAGTCGATTCCGTAGCCGAGTATGAGCTTGCGCGAAAGATAGCCGACGACGTCGAAGGCGTGGTCGCCGTCCAGAACGACATACAGCTTTCCGGCAAAGAAAATGGGGCGGTGCCGCCAAAGGTCGATGATAAAACCCTCGTGACGCAGGTGCGAGCCGCTCTGATGGTGAACAGGAACATCGACTCGACCGAAATCGAGATCGGCAGTCACAACGGAATAGTCACGCTTACCGGATTGGTGCACAGCGGAGCCGAGAAGGACCTGGTCCAAAAGATCGCCGAGGGCTGCTGGGGCGTCGGCGGCGTCGTCAATGAAATCCGCGTAAGGCAGGCGCCAAATGAGCAGTAACGCGCGAGTGCGGCTGATCGTGGAAGGACGCGTGCAGGGCGTCTTCTTCCGTTATACAACGAACCAGCAGGCGACCAGGCTCGGCCTGACCGGCTGGGTGATGAATCGTCCCGATGGAGCCGTCGAGATCGTGGCGGAAGGCCCCAGAGAGGCCCTCAACCAGCTCATTGCGTGGGCGCGACACGGCCCGCCAGGCGCGCGCGTGACCGATCTCAAGATCAAGGACGAGCCATATACCGGCGAGTTCGACGGGTTCGACGTCAAATATTCCGGCTGGTGATTGCGCACAGGGCGGATGACCGCACAAACTGATAGAGACGGGCACAGCCTCCTCTTCTTCCGAACAAAAGGCAGACCACCCTGTAATTAGAGAGCATGTCAAAAGAACAAGCACGCGCGGAAATAGAAGACCTTCGACGCCGGATAAATCACCACAATTACCTCTACTACGTTCTCGACAACCCGCAGATAACCGATGCCGAATACGATCGCCTGATACGCAGGTTGATCGAGCTCGAAGAAAAACATCCCGAACTCATCATTCCCGACTCGCCCACTCAACGCATCGGAGCCGCGCCCGCCGTCGAATTCGCAACCGTCGAGCACTCGGTCCCGATGCTCAGCCTCGGCAATGCGTTCTCCTATGACGAATTGAGGGATTTTGACAAGAGGGTGCGCAAAGGAGTCCGAGTCGACTCGCTCGAATACGTGTGCGAGCCGAAATACGATGGTTCCGCGATCGAACTTGTTTATGAGAACGGGCGGCTCGTGACCGGTTCCACCCGCGGCGACGGATATCGCGGTGAGGACGTCACGCAAAATCTGAAGACGATCCGGACAGTCCCGCTACGGCTGCAGGGGGAGGGCGTTCCGGCGCGGCTCGAGGCGCGCGGCGAAGTGGTCCTTAATCTCAAAGACTTCGAGGAACTTAACCGGAAAAGGCTTGAAAAGGGCGAGCCGATTTTCGCGAACCCGCGCAATGCGGCCGCCGGCTCGCTGCGCCAACTCAACCCGCGAATCACGGCATCGCGCCCGCTCAATGTCTACATCTATGCGCGCGGCCACATCGAGGACCACGATTTTGAGACGCATTGGGACACGATGCAGACCTTCCGCGACTGGGGCCTTCGCGTAAACCTCCCGGAGATGCGGCTCGTTCAGGGAATCGAAGAAGCGGTCGAATATTGTAGAGACCTCGAGGAGCGCCGGCACTCGCTGCCGTACGAGGTGGATGGAGCCGTCATAAAAGTGAATCGATACGAGTACCAGGATGCTCTCGGCGCGACCTCGAAGAGTCCTCGCTGGGCGATCGCATTCAAATTCGCGGCGCAGGAGGAGGAGACCGTCCTCGAGGAGATCGCTGTCAACGTCGGTCGCACCGGTGCAGTCACCCCCTTCGCGATACTCAAGCCGGTTCGCGTGAGCGGCGTCGAAGTCCGACGCGCTACGCTCCACAACGAAGACGAGATTGCACGCAAGGATATCCGTGCAGGGGACCATGTCATTGTCAGGCGCGCGGGCGAGGTCATTCCCGAAATCGTGAAGTCGATTCCCGAAAAGCGGACCGGCAAAGAGAAAATCTTTCAGATGCCAAGAAAGTGTCCGGTCTGCGGGTCGGCGATCGAGCGAACCCCCGGCGAGGTTGCTTCATACTGCACCGGCTCGAGTTGTCCTGCGCAACAACTGGAGCACATCATCCACTTTGCCTCCAAGGGCGCCATGGACATCGACGGACTCGGCGAGATGCGCGTTCTGCAGTTCCTGAATGAGGGCCTGATCCAGGACGCGGGCGACCTGTATTACCTGAAGAAAGAGCAGATCGTGCCGCTCGAGCGGATGGCGGATAAATCCGCGGAGAACCTGATCAGGTCGATTGACAAGAGCCGGCATACCACGCTCGGCCGGTTCCTGTACGCGCTCGGCATCCGGCACGTTGGCGAGCACACGGCAAAGGTGCTCGCCGCTCATTTCGGGTCTCTGAAAAACATCATGAACGCATCACTGGAGCAAATCGATCAGGTGAGGGAAATCGGGCCGGTCGTCGCGCAGAGCGTGCACACGTTTTTTCGCCAGCCCAAAAATATCGAGTTAATCAACAAACTGCTCGAGGGTAGAATAAAGATCAAGCGTGAGGAAAAAGCCGAGGAGACGCCGCTGCAGGGGAAAACCTTTGTGTTTACCGGAGCGCTCGAACATTTCAAGCGCGACGAGGCCAAAAAACTGGTCGAGCGGCTTGGAGCACGCGCCTCATCGAGCGTCAGTAAGCAAACCGACTACGTCGTCGCCGGCGCCGAGCCCGGCAGTAAATACGACACCGCCAAAAAGCTCGGCGTGAATATCATCTCTGAAGCCGAATTCCACAAGATGGTCGAGCAATACCTGTGAATCGCCCTGTTGCTCTAGTGCTCATCTGTCAGAAACCAATCAGGATTCCTGAAGCTTGAACACAATTTGATGGAAACTGCTGAAAACATAATTCCTGATGATTTTTACGGGAAAGTCCTGCGGACCGGCTGGGACATTTTCAAGAGCAGGTTCCTGATTTTGTTTTCCCTCTCGGTGACAATACTCATTCCATTACAAGTGGCGAGCTATTTTCTCTATAAGACGAAGCTCTTTGAAGCGCCCGATTCTTTTATCTTGAAATTTCTGATTTGGTACGGGGAGACGGCCTTGAATGAGATCGCGTTTCTGCCCGTAATGATGGCCTTTACCGTCGTGGTTGAAGGCGCCTTTAATGACAACGGGATCGGCTATCTGGGCGCCGTCAAAAGCGGTTTCGCGTACTGGCCAAGGGCGGCCGTGGTTGAGTTGCTTGCCGGGTTCGTCATTCTTGGCGGCCTTCTTGCGCTTGTTCTTCCCGGCATTTACTTTTATGTCGCTCTTCTTTTCACCATGCAGGCGGTAATCCTGCGAGACAAGAGAGGATGGGATGCTCTCTATTACAGTAAATCCCTGGTTGATGGAAGATGGGTGGAAATCTTCGTCTTTGGCCTGATTCTTTCGTTGCTCATTTTCATTCCGTTGATCATACCCGTTGTTCTCGTCATATTTCTGAAACCAAGCGAGTTCATGAGAGCCGCAGTGTTCTACCCAATCAGCGCTATTACTACCCCATTTTTTCTGACAGTGATTACGGTGTTATTTCTGAAACTTGAGCAGGTGGGCGCGCCTCAGGAGATACAGGAGCGGAAGCGGCATTCGCTGGAAGGAATCGCATCGATCGCGATATTCATGCTGGCAATGGCGATCGCCGGCATTGGCATTGTTTCACACAGGGTTGGACAGGACAGCCAGTTTTCCTCCCTTTTTGTTCTTTCCTGCTGTACAGGCATAGCCCTGCCCTTCGTCGGGCTCCTTTTCGGATTGGTGGGTGTAAGCCAGACGGATGCCAGAAGGGAATCCGCCGTCCTGGGACTCTTACTCAACGGCGCCTTCTGTGCCTTCTTTATTGTGCTGGTTATCGCTGGGATAATCAGGGGCTTGTTCGAGAGATAAAGACAAAGCGAACCGCGCCGGTCGCCTCAAAATAATAAGGGAGACGCTTTGGCGTCTCCCTTGAACGTTATGTGCTAAGTTCTCTTCCAGAGGTTCAGTGTTTCAGCCTGGCTCATTTGAGCCCGTGCGAATTCGCACCTACCGGAAAAAAACCGGCTACACTTTTTCCCCGAGTTGCAGCGCCGACTCCTGAATGACGACTCCGCTCTTTTTTGTTTTCTCCGACTCATAGATGCCGAAGGCTTCGTCTACCGTCGCCTTCTTGTGAATGATGGCGCGGACCGCCTTGATCATGCCGACCGGGCTGTCGGACTGGAAGATGTTACGGCCCATATCGACGCCGGATGCGCCGCGGCTGACGGCATTGTACGCCATCTCGAGCGCCTCGCGCTCCGGCAGCTTCTTCCCGCCCGCGATCACCAGCGGCACCGGACACCCTTCAACCATTTTCTCGAAGTCATCGCAATAGTAGGTCTTCACGAAATGCGCGCCGATCTCGGCGGCAATGCGGCAGGCAAGACCGAGATAGCGGGCATCGCGCGCCATCTCGCGGCCAACCGCCGTTACCGCGAGCACGGGAATGCCGTACTTGTTGCCTTCGTCCACCAGCTTGCCGAGCGCGAGCAGCGTCTGGCGCTCGTATTCGCCGCCAACGAAAATCGAGAGCGTGATGGCGGAAACATTCAGCCGGATCGCTTCCTCAACGGATGTCGTCAGGCCTTCATTCGAGAGTTCCTTCAGGATGCTCGTTCCGCCGGACACGCGCAGGACGATGGGGATATCCGTGCCGGGATCAATGCATGCGCGCAGCACTCCGCGCGTCAGCATCAGCGAATCCGCATACGGGATGAGCGGCTTGATCGTTTTTCCCGGCTGCTGGAGCCCGGTGGTCGGCCCCTGAAAATATCCGTGATCGACCGCCAGCATCACCGTGCGCCCCGTTTTCGGTTTGATTATGCGAGAAAGCCTGTTTTGCAGTCCCCAGTCCATGTCCATTCCCTCCTTCTGTAAATGGGTGAAGCCCCACTCCTATTTTTGCGGCTCGATGATAACTTTAATCGAATCGCGCGCCTCGGCCACGAGGCGGAACCCGACGCCCGTCTCTCCGAGTCCAAGGCGGTGCGTGATCATGTCCTTCACATTCAGCGCCCGCGCCCGCAGCAGTTCGACGGCGGCCACATGGTCGGCCGGACTGCCTGCATATGAAGACGTGAGCGTGACTCCGTTGCGGAAGAAAAGCTCGGTCACATCGATCGGCAGTTTCACGCCCGGATCGGTCGGCGCGAAAAAGAGAACCGTTCCGCCGCGGTCGACCGAATCGAGCGCCTGCTCGATCGCCCTCATTGCGCCGGTACAGACGAAAACCACGTCTGCGCCGCGGCCGCCGTTAAGCTCGCGCACGCGCGCCGGCACGTTCTCATGCGAGTCAAGCGCGGCGTCAGCCCCGAAGCGCCGCGCCGCATCCAGCCGGTACGGCTGAACGTCGGTCGCAATGACTCTTCCGGCGCCACACGCACGCGCCAAATTGATGTGGAGCAGGCCGGTCATTCCACTGCCGACAACCAGCACGCTCTGTCCCGGCTGCAGCCGCGCCATCCGCTGCGCCCGAAGCACACATGCCACCGGCTCGATAAAGGTCGCTTCCTCATATGTCAGCTCCGCCGGCAAAGGATACACGCCGCGGTCCACATTGATCGCAGGGAGCCTGACGAACTCGGCGAAGCCGCCCGGATCGAAATTGGTCGAGCGAATCGTGTCGCAAACCGTGTGGCGGCCGGTGAGGCAATAGATGCAGGTGTTGCACGGGACATGATGGGAAGCGCAAATCCTGTCGCCCGTCTTGTAATGGTTCACGCCCGGGCCAAGCTCGACTATCTCGCCTGCAATCTCGTGGCCGAGCACCAGCGGCGCCTTCTTGATGCGGTACCATTCCATCACGTCGCTGCCGCAGATGCCGCTGGCCTCGATGCGCACGAGCGCCTCGCCAGTCCCGACGGCGGGAACAGGCCGCTCCTCAATGCGGACATCGTGATTGTTGTAATAAACTGCAACCCGCATACGCCTATCATATCCACAACCGAAACCTGTGTCAATCACCAAAACCAGAGACAGCGAATGTGTCCGACCGTTGCGATGGAGACTGTCCCAATGCGGCGGGGACTGACACCATTTACGGAATTCACGTCTTTTTGAATTCGTGGAATGGTGTCTGTCAATCTGTCCAACGGTCGCGATGGGGACTGGGTCAGGCTTTTTTGTCATTCCCGTGAAAACGGGAATCCATCTTCGCTGAGTGCGCGCCTCGCGGGATAGAATGGTGCCTGTCCCCGAAGCAAGTGCCAGCGCTTAATTCGGACGGTGTCTCTGCCCCTATCGCAAAATCAGTCGAATCAATCGTCAGAAAGTCCTACTCTCCCAATGCGGCGGACTGAGCATTTACGGATTCACGTCGATGACGTTTGCAAATCGGCCTCGACATTACTGCCATATTTCTTATAGGGGTGCGATTCATCGCGTCCGAAAACGGCGCTAATTCGCCCTCACGGGGATTTTTTGCCGCTTTACTCGGCGGGAATCAGCAGTTCCAGCTTGTCCTTCAGGCCGGAGGAGACCGAGATTTTGAAATCTTCAGAGGAGCCGGGCTCATGCCAAATAAGAATGCCCAGGACCCCTTCCAACTCTTCTATCAGGCGCATGCCGTCCTGTTGTCCAAGAACAAAAACGGAAGTCGACAGTGCATCGGCGGACAGCGCATCTTCGGCAACCACCGTCGCGCTCAGCATGCCCTCAACCGGCTGCCCTGTCTCGGGATTGATGATGTGCGAATATTTTTTGCCGCCGATCTCGAAGAACCGCTCATAGCTTCCTGATGTGGCCACCCCTGCGTCAGAGACCGGGAATCGGATGATGACCCGCTCATGCACCAGCGGATGGCGCACGCCCGCCTCCCAATGAGGTTTCTTCAAGGGCGTCCCCAGTGCATAGAAATTGCCGCCGGCATCGAGTATTGCGCGCTCGATCCCGTGCGTCTTAAGAATCTCAATCGCGCGATCGGCGGCGTATCCCTTGGCAATCCCGCCAAAATCGAGCGCCATGCCCTCCTTGAGAAAGCGGACCGTTTGAGAACTCCGATCGACGGTCACATTAGAAAGATTTGCAAGGTCTGCCGCTCTCCGCAGATCGGTTTCCGCCGGCGTACGATTCTCTCGCTTTGCCTCTTTCCAAACATCCATGAGCGGCTTGATGGAAGGGTCAAAGGCGCCGCCGGTCATATCGAAATATATCCGGGAGGCGGTAAGGACATTCAGAAAATCCTGGCCCACCGCAACCGGCTCGTGCGCCGCCAGCCGGTTGACCTTCGATATTTCACTGTCCGGCTTGTACGTGCTCAGCAGCCGATCGATACGCCGTATCTCGTCAAACGCAGCTTCCGCCGCCATCTTGTGATCGCCGGGGCCTTCTATTGTTATGGTAAAAACAGTTCCCATGATCTCAGCCTGCTGCTCATACCGATGATTTCCCCGACTCCCGCCGAGACTCGCCGCAACCAAAATGATGGCCACGACCACCAGAATGAGGATCAAAATCTTTTTGCGAAATATGGGGACAGACACCATGTTTGTATCTACAACTCCTTCATACGCTTTTTCTTACCAGGGCGCCCCGCCCTTTTCGGCCTCACTATTCGACCGATCATGCGCTCTACTATCTCGTCAAATGGTTCGCTTCCCAATGGTCTTCCTGTGCGGGTGGCGGCGCGGATTACTTCCGTCTTGGCGTCGTCGCCAGGCTCAGAAAGCATTTCGCACCATTGGACCAGCAATTGCTTAAAAGTCAAATAGATATTGACTAAATCATCTCGATATGTAAAGCTAAAACTTTGAGCGACAGAGGCTTACAAATATAAATATGGAGTCTGTCCCCATATTTCCCCCCACATTTCCGCACACTAGGTCATTTTCACGACGTGGACGTTGCGGGCGATTTCGAGGTCGAGCGCCAGTTGGGTCTGGCCGACGAAGATGACGAGGGAGGGCTGGCGCTGGTGGACCTTGACCGTGGTTCCGGGGAGTATGCCGAAGGTAGTCAGCTTGTCGAGGCGAGCGTGGTCCTGGGTCTCAACGTACAGTATCTTTCCCGATTCGCCGCTGCGGAGCTCATCGAGCGAGAGAACTGCGGGCGCCGCGGCCCGTTTCCTGTCGCTGCAACACCGACCCGGCGGGATTGCATGACCGTGTGGGCAGGTTCGCGGATGACCGAGTATGGTGCAGATATTGTCAACAACTGCGGGGTTCAGGATATGCTCCATTGCGCATGCCTGGCTTTCCACCACCTGGTCCTTCTGCACGAGAAGAACATCGGTCAGCAGCCGTTCTGCCAGGCGATGAGCGCGAATCAATTTCTCGGCTTCGGTTTCTCCCCTCTCAGAGAACCCGATTTTCTCGCCGCTGATCTTGATCAGGCCCAGCGACCCCATTTCCTCCAGCAGCTTATCTATGGCCGGATCGCCGTTATGTTTCCGTCTGAGCTCCTCGACGGTGATAAGGCCTTCCTTCCCGGATTCCTTCAAGGTATAGATCAGTTCGAGCAATTCATCGACATCGGTTTTCGCGTAATCGACGGGAGGCGGACCTCCGTTCGTCATCCGCCTGCCGCCGCGCCAGCGCATTCTTCGGTCGTTCAAGCCCATATCGCTCCTTTATCCTTTCAGCAGGCGCCTCACCCATTCGGCCAGCCTCGATTCCTTCGGCATTTGATACCCGCAGTTGGGGCAACAGACGAGCCCGCAGTTTTTCTGAATCGGGCAGCCTTTACACTTTTTCTCTTCATCGGGCTCAAAATGCATGCCGCACAACGGGCACTGTATCGTTTGAATTGTGGTTTTCATGCCCTGAATACCTTCCATGAATCGCCTATCCGGAATAACCAACCGCTCTCAGAATAAAATTTACAATTCCGCCCATCGCCACCGCGAGTGGGAAAATGATGGCCATCATAATCAAGGCTTTTCGCAGCCCGTGCTCCTTGATAATGACGAAGAAATTGGCGATGCACGGCACGAACAGCGTTATTACAACCAGGCTGACGATAACCTGAATCGGATCAAGACCGCCCTCTTCGTACAGCCGATATAAACCCGCCGCTCCGTAATCGCGGCGCAGAAATCCCATGACAAATGCAATCGTCGTCTCCGCCGGCAGCGAAAGGAAATTCACGACCACGGGCTCGACCATCTTCACGATTGCATTCAGCGTGCCGACCCGATCGGCAATAAACAGAACGAAGGTGCCGAGAAGAAACAGCGGTACGGCCTCCTTCAGAAACCACTCGACCCTCGACAGCGTCTTCAGCGCCACGTTCGAGAGCTTCGGCAGCCTGAACGGAGGAATCTCAATGATGAAATCCGACCGCTGGCCCGGCACCAGTTTGCCCGCCAGAAATCCAGCCACCAGCAACTGCAGGACGATGATCGAGGTGAACACGATGAACGCGCTGAGCGATATCTGCCCCAGAATTCCCAGGATCACGCCGAGCTGAGCCGAACACGGGATGGCAAGCGCAAGGAGAAACGTCGCGATAATGCGCTCCTTTTTCGTGTCGAGGATGCGCGTGGTCAGCGTCGCCATTGTGTCACATCCCAGTCCCAGCACCATCGGAAGGACCGCTTTGCCGTTCATCCCCATCACCTTGAACATCCGGTTGGCCATGATGGTCAGCCGGGGCAGGTAGCCGCTGTCTTCCAAAATTCCGAAAGCAAGGAAAAAGAATCCCACAATCGGCAAGACGATCGCTATGGCATACGTAAGCCCGACGGTGATCAGCCCAAACTCTCCCACCAACAGGTCCCGGACGAATTGGCTGGGCAGTCTATCTACCAGTTTGACGGCGGCCGGATTGACATATTCTCCGAAAACGGTGGATTCGATAAAATCAACCGCAGTTCCCGCTCCGAACTGGCCAACGAAAACATAGAGCAGATAAAGCACAAACGCCAGGACAGGCAGCCCCCAGACCGGGTGTTGCGAGAGGTCGCCGACATACTTCAGCCACGACCAGCGCGCGCGCTCGTCGTCAGTTAAAATACCGTGCAGCATCTCATCGATCTGGTCGACCCGTTGCTTGCCGATCAGGTAGGGCAGGGGGTCGCGGAAGTGCGTTTGCGTTTCGGCGACGATCCTCTCGATTTCTGCAAGCTGCTCCGCCGAACATCTATCATGCAGCCATTCTTCCAGGCTCAGGTCGCCAGCCACTATCATCACCGCAATCGATTCGCGAGCGACCGGCGCGGGCGGAAGAACGGCCGCAACCTTCTCGATGGCCGCCTGAATTCGCGGATGAAAGGAAACCCTGAACGTCGATGGCCGCGCCGACCCGAGGGCGGAAATGAGCTTGTTTATGCCGCGCCTTTCGGTGGCAACCGTCTCCACAACGGGCACGCCGAGAACGGCGGAAAGTTTGCCGCCGTCGATGTCAATGCCCGCGCTCTTGGCTTCGTCGGCCATATTAAGCGCAACCACTGTCGGAATACCCATTTCCGCCAGTTGAGAGGTTAAAATGAGCGAGCGCCGAAGATTCTTCGAGTCCGCCACCTGAATGACGGTCGCTGAGTTGCGCGACAAAAGCACGTCGCGGGTCACCTTCTCGTCTTCGCTTCGAGGGATCAGACTGTTCGCCCCCGGCGTGTCGATTACCCGATGCGCTCCACCATCGAAACTGCTAGAGCCTTTGCTGATCTCGACGGTGGTGCCGGGATAATTGGAGACGGTTACATATTTTCCGGTAAGAAGCGAAAAGATAACGCTCTTCCCGACGTTCGGGTTGCCAACCAGCAGGATGAGCGGTTCTTTTGCGGAATCCAGTAGCGCTTTGTCGTGCTGCTCGTGCTGCATTTGCGTTTTGCCTCTATCGATTCAGTGTATCCTGCCGTCGATTTTCCCCCGAAGGCCGGGAATAAGCAGGATGGCCAATGGCCGTAATTGGAGCGAATGATTTTATTTTTGTTCGGGCGCAGGCTCATTTGTCTATGACATGCTGAAATTTCCTTGGTTCTTACTCCTGTCTCGGCTGCACGCATCTGCAATTGCGACTCCATCTCAATCACGGTAAAACTGAAATCATCTGCAGCGCTCGCATTTGCCGAATATCCGCAGACTATGATGCTCCGCGAGAAACTTCAGCCGATCGCACACTTTCTCCTGCAGCATCTCAATAAAGCTGTCGTCAAACTCGATCGTCCGCCCGCACTCGACGCAGATCAGGTGATCGTGATGCTTATGACCCACCACATGCTCGTAAGTCTTCTTAGAGTTTCCCAGCTCGAGCGCGTTAACGAGCCCGCTCTTGATCAGCAAATCCAGTGTCCGATACACACTTGCACGCGAGATTTCGTTCCCCCGCTCCTTCAGGATCAGCACCATCTGATCCGCATCGAAATGATGATGTGTCGCGAACACGGCATCGAGAATCGATTTTCTTTGCGGCGTGAACTTAAGATTCTGTTTCAGGAGGAATTGTTTGAACATTTCATATTCGTTGCCCATGGCTGCCGACCCCGGAAAAGCCCCGGTTTTCTCGCAATTAATGAGACTCAATCTCAACTATTATGCTCCCGTTGCCCCCTTTTGTCAAGAAAAAAATGAGGGGCATCGTTTGGAGCAAACTGGACATCGCTCTTCCCATAGCGGGAGAGGTTCTTTTAAATGAGGGTCCGAACGATCTTTGAAAAAAAGCGAACCACCAAGGCATCTACACTCCTCTTGAAATTTTGCCTTGATTTTCATGCTGACTTTTGCGTAACTCATTGTCAGAAGCTGGATTCCCCCTTCTTCGATAAGTTCAGAACAAGTTTCGCGGGAATGATCCTTCGACGGGCTCAAAAAGAATCTTGCGAAACGCGGGACTTCCTACGCGAGGCGCCTGGCTAGTCAGCGAATGCATCGGGAATGTTTTGATTCATGTGATTCAGCCGAGATTCGAACCATTCGTGATCCATGCTCTTTTGCTCTGATCGAGGCCTTGCCGCGCTGTAAAGACCCCGGGCCGCCAAGGACAAACTTCTTATCCGTGCGCGGTGAATCTCTTCAGAAGCAGCCGAGCTGGCAATTTGATATTTTGATTTTCAATTGAGTGGCCGCATCGCCGACTTCTTTTTTGGGAAGTCCCAGTTTTTCAGCGATAGCGAACATCTGGGGGCAGGTGATTCGATTGTCTTTTGCGCGGGCCCGCAGTTCAGCTTCAAGTGTTTTGTTCTCGATCGTTTCTTTTCCGGAAGACTGTCCGAATTTCTGGACTTGTTCGTGCGTCATCTGAGTTCTCCATCATTTCAGTTGTTGTTGATCTTTCGCGGAAAGCTATGGCGTTTTCAGGAGCTTTTCCGCGTTCTTGCGCAGTTTGCTCACGGTGAGGGCGCCGCAAATGGCAAGATCTTCCGTTCGCAGGATCGTATTTGCGGTCTTATCAAAAAGTACATTCACCTCGGGTGGAAACTCTGAGTCCGCCGTCCACAAGACAACCGCAAGCGGCAGTTTCGGGAAGACGGGCACGCGCAAGCCGACGTCGCCGAAATCCAACCTCTCCGCGCCGAGCGGCCGGGCCGCCTGTTCGAGCAGGTCCGGCTTTTGTCCAAAAGCATTCTTCAGCGGCACGAGGGTCCGATCGGTGAATGAACCGAAATAGGCATCGCCACCCTCAAATTGACGAAACGTGATCCACTCGCCGGCCAGCGGGCGTTCATTGACTCCCATGAGGTAATGCAGGAGCAGAACGGAGAGGAAGGGATATACTTCCAGTCCATTCTCAAACATCACTTTTCGGGCAGACAGATCCACCGCATAGCGATCGCTCAGGAAAGGGATATAGAGCAGTCCGCTCGCGCCATCATGTTCGAGCAATCCATCCGCTGCTATTGCGGCAGGGTCCTTCTTTTCCAGGACTTCCCACGCCACCTTGCGCGCATCTTCATACGTATTCTGCGGCGGGCGCTTCATTTTTCCGTCATCCGACATTTTTCCTGGCTCTGCGCTGCTCCTGCGCAATGTTATATCCGGCCATCAAAGCCGCCCGGTTCTGCTCCTTCGTGTGCGGCGGCACCCGGTCAAGCACAGTTTTTTCGATGTTTTGCAGTTCCACCAACTCGGTGACCGCCGTAATGATTCCGAGTGCGACCATATTGACGCTGATTGCTGTTCCCGCCTGCTCGCGCGCAATTCGGGTCATCGGAAAGCGGATGATGCCCGCCCTCTTAGCGGGATGCACGTTGTCGGTGTCGATAATGATCGTGCCGCCCTTTCTCACAGATCCGGCGTTTTCTTCAAATCCTTTCTGCGAAAGAGCCACCAGGAGATCGAGCCGCGTGCATTTCGGGTAGATGATAGGTTCGGTGCTGATGATGACATCGGTTTTGCTCGAGTCCCCGCGCGCGGCCGGGCCATAATCCTGCACCTGCACGACGTGTTTGCCTTCGTGGATGGCGGCGGTCTCGGCCAAAATGATGCCCGCGAGGATGATTCCCTGCCCGCCGAACCCGCAGAGCCTGCACTCCTTTTTCACGTCTTCGCCTCCCCATTCTTGCGGCTGCCGTTCAGCCTGGCAACCATCGCGTAATACTCGCTTACGAATTCGGATGTTTCGCGGTTGACGAAGATGCCGGTGAGTATTTTTCCTCCGAGATCGCCGGCCGGATCGGTGCTGTCGGACCAACGCTGGCGCACTTTCTCGAGCGGAATCGCGTTATCGCGCTGCCATTTGAGCATTTCAACGGGCCCGCCCATCTTGTTCAGCCTCCCGTAAATGGTCGGGCACTGGCTGATGACTTCGACGACGGAAAATCCCTTGTGCGCGAGCGCCATCTTGATGAATCGCTCGGTCTGCTTGGCGTAATAGGTCGTGCCTCGCGCGACAAAAGACGCGCCGGCGCCGACCGCCAGATTGCAGATGTCGAAGGAGGTATCGAAATTATCGTATGGAGCGGTGGTAGCGCGATCGCCTTTCGGAGTGGTCGGAGAACATTGCCCGCCGGTCATCCCGTAGATGCGGTTATTGAAGACGATTGCGGTCAGATCGATGTTGCGCCGGCAGGAGTGGATGAAATGATTGCCGCCGATGGCGAGGGCGTCGCCGTCACCCATGATCACGATGACGTGCAAATGCGGCTTGACCAGCTTGATCCCCGTCGCGAATGAAAGCGCGCGTCCGTGCGTCGTGTGCAGCGTGTTGAAATCCACATAGACCGGCGCGCGCGCCGCGCAGCCGATGCCGGAGATCAGGATCACGTCGTTGCGCGAGTACCCGAGCGAATCGATCGCGCGCACCAGTGCGGAGAGGCCAACGCCGTAGCCGCAGCCGGGGCACCACAGATGCGGAAACTTTTTGGTTGACCGGATGTATTCATGAATGACAGACATTGCTTCTTTCTATTCCTCCTCTACGAGCCTGCTGATGATCTCCGCGGGCGTGATCAACTCGCCGTCATAGCGGGTGAGCGATTCCACCTTCGCTTTGCCGGCCACGAGCCGCTCGACTTCGAGCACAATCTGCCCGAGATTCAATTCGACGACCACGAACCGCCGCGCCAGCGGGGCATAATGCAGCACCAGTCGCCGCGGGAAGGGCCAGACCGTCAGCGGGCGGATCAGGCCTACCTTGATCCCCTTCTTACGCGCCTGCTCGACCGCCTCGCGCGCGGAGCGCGCCGCGCTCCCGACGGCAACCAGAATATGCTCTGCGTCCTCACACCGATATTCTTCGCTCAGGCAGATGTCCGCGCGGTTGTTCTCAATCTTATCCCTCAGCCGCGAAACGAGCGATTTGACTTCATCGGGCCGGGTCGTCGGGAAACCCCACTGGTCATGCGCCAGCCCGGTCACGTGATAGCGGTAGCCGCTGCCGAAATCGGCGAACGGCGGCACCAGGTCGGCCGTCATTTCGTACGGCTGATACGCATGGGCGGGAACATCCGGCCGCTTGCGCTCCACCACTTCGATCGCGCTCTTTTTCGGCATGTTCACTTTTTCGCGCATGTGGCCGATCACTTCATCGAGCAGCAGGATGACCGGCGTCCGGTATTTCTCGGAGAAATTGAAGGCCTGAATCGTCAGCCTCAAGGTTTCATTTACCGACCACGGCGCCAGCGCGATTATCGGATGGTCGCCGTGGGTTCCCCAGCGCGCTTGCATGATATCGCCCTGGCCGACCGCAGTGGGAAGGCCGGTGCTCGGGCCGCCTCGCATCACGTTCACTATGACGCACGGAACCTCGGTGAACGAGGCATATCCCAAATTTTCCTGCTTTAAGGAGAAGCCCGGCCCGGAGGTCGCGGTCATCGCCTTTGCTCCCGCAAGGGACGCGCCGATCACGGCGCCCATGCCGGCGATTTCGTCTTCCATCTGCACGAAGACGCCGCCGACACGCGGCAACTCGTGCGCCAGCAGCTCGGCGATTTCGGTTGAGGGCGTGATCGGGTAGCCTGCGAAGAATCTGACCCCTGCCAGGAGCGCTCCATGGACGCAGGCCTCATTTCCCTGCAAGAGTCGTGCAGTTCCATTGGTTTTGATTGATTTTTTTGTTCGCATACTTTTTTCAGTTTGTGCGCCGGAAAAAAAGCGAAACGACGCTCGTTTATTCCTTTATTCCCGTTTTTTCGAATGGACCGAGGACAGGCTATTCTCGCAGGATATATTCCTCGATGAGTTTCCGCTTGGTTTCCTCATCGTCAACGATCGCGTAATCCGGGCATTGGATCACGCACAGCCCGCAACGCACGCAATGGTTGATATTTTTCGGTTCCGGGTATCCGTCCTTATCGAATTCAAACACCTCTTTTGGACAGAATTCTTTGCAGAGGCCGCACCGCTTGCACCACTTCTTGTTTACCCAGATAAACGGTTTCTCGTGCTTTTTCATACTCCTATTTTACAACTTCCTCCCTTATCTTTTCGAGTGGCGATCGGCGGCCTCCTCGAGGCCATCCAAATCGCGCACGACGATCTCGCGCCTGCGGAAATCGATGAGGCCCTTCTCCCTGAACAAATTCAGAGTCGTAGTCGTGGTCTCGCGGGTCGAGCCGATCAGGCCGGCCAGGTCCTGATGGGTGATCTTCATCTCGATCACCTGTTCGCCCGACGGGAGTTTGTGGCCGTAATCATGCGCCAGGTCAAGCAGCAGGCCTGCCAGCCGCTGAGACACGTCTTTGAACACCAGTTCCGAGAGTTTCTGTTCGAGAAGCCGGATTTTTTCGCCTACATGTTTCCCGAGCGCCTTCACGAGGGCGGCGTCCTCCGCCATGAAATTGGCGAGGTCCGAACATTTGATGGTTACCACTTCCGAATCTTCTATTGCGGTTGCGAGCGTGCTGTGGGGGCCTTTATCGAAAAGGCAAAGCTCGCCGAAAACGTCGCCCTTCCCCAGAACGCACAGCACCAGCTCCTTGCCTTCGGGCGAGACCTCCGCCAGCTTTACTTTTCCGCTGACAATCGCGTACAGCCGCGCCCGCGGGTCCGAGGGCATGTAGATGACCTGCTTCTCCATGAAGCGGTGGAGCGAGACCAGCGGCGCGATCTTTTGCAGGCGCTGTTCGTCCAATTCCCCGAACACATCAATCTTTTTCAGAAGATCGATATCTCTTCGATCCATTCCTCAGGTCTCCTTGCCTGCACTCGCTAGCCGCAGAAGATGCCGCGGAAAATCTCGATCGCCTGCTCGATGTCATCCGCTGAGACGTCGAGATGGGTAACGGCCCGCAGCTCGGTAAAGCTTTCGGGCAGAAACAAAAGGCCCAACTCCCGCGCCTCGTTCATCACCTCGAGTGCGTTCTTGTTTGTTCGCGAGATATCGATGAAAACAAGGTTCGTTTCGACCGGCTCATTCGTAACGGTCACGCCGTCCATCGCGGCCAGCGCTTCCGCCAGCCGCCGGGCGTTCCGGTGATCCTCTGCCAGTCTCTGCACGTTATGCTCGAGCGCGTACAGGCCCGCGGCCGCCAGGATGCCGACCTGACGCATACCGCCGCCCAGCATTTTGCGGTAGCGGTGCACTCGCTTCATGAATTCGGCGCTGCCGGCAATTATGGAGCCAACCGGAGCGCCCAACCCCTTGGACAGGCAGAAGGACAGCGAGTCAACCTGCTTTGCGTACTCGTCGGGCGGAACGTCACTCGCCGCACACGCATTGAACAGGCGGGCGCCGTCCATGTGCAAAGCCAGGCCATAAGCGTCGGCAATCTCCCGAATCCCCCTCATCGTCTCGAGGGGAAACACGGCTCCGCCGCCGCGATTATGGGTGTTCTCGATCCACACCAGTCGCGTCGGCGGAAAATGGACATCATTGAACCTGATTGCCTGTTCGATCTGCGATGGTTCTATGACGCCCCGATTGCCGTCGAGGACGAAGGTCTGCACTCCGGCCAGCGCTCCAAGCGCGCCGGCCTCATGGTTGAGGATGTGCGAGCCGCGTTCGAGGACGATCTCGTCACCCGGACGGGTGTGCGCAAGCAGCGACGTTTGGTTCGCCATTGTCCCGGAGGCAACAAAAAGCGCGGCCTCCTTGCCCAGCAAACGCGCCGCGTGCTCCTGCAACCGGTTTACGGTCGGATCCTCTCCAAAGACATCATCGCCGACTTCGGCCGCTGCCATCGCTTCCCGCATCGCGGCCGAGGGTTTTGTGACGGTGTCGCTCCGCAGGTCTATCACTTTTCACTCCTGTTGCGCTTCTTTGCCTTTTCCCACAGCTCATCCATTTCCTGCAGCGAAGCCTCGGCGGCCGACTTGCCGGCTTGCTCGAGTTCCTTCTCTACATACTTGAACCGCTCGATGAACTTGTCAATGGTAGCGCTCAAAACGGCTTCGGAATCCTGTCCGATAAACCTTGCCAGATTGACGCAGGAGAACAGCAGATCCCCCAGCTCCTCGCTGGTTTCGGCCTCATTTCGTTTCTCGAGCGCCTTTTGAAGCTCGCAGATCTCCTCTTTGATTTTTTCGAGGATTCCTCGAGCGTCCGGCCAATCGAAACCGACTTCGGCGGCTTTTTTCTGGACGTGATGCGCCCGTTTGAGGGCGGAGTAAGACTGAGGAATCGAATCCATAAGAGATGCGGAGTTGTTTTTCTTTTCCTCAGCTTTGATGCTGTTCCACTGCGCCATTACTTCTTCGACCGCGCTGGCGTTGCTGTCGCCGAAGACGTGGGGATGGCGCCTGATCATCTTGGCTTCAATCGAGCGAAGCGCCTTTTCGATTTCAAAAACGCCGCCGTCCTCGGCTATAGCGGCGAACATGAGGAAGTTGAAGAACGTGTCTCCCCATTCCTCCGCCATATTCCCAAGATCGTCTTTCTCGACGGCTTCGATCAGCTCCGCAAGTTCTTCCTGTATGTATTGTATCATGCTGCGCAGGGTCTGTTTTTTGTCCCAGGGGCAGCCGTTTTCGCCGCGCAGGTGGAAAACCAGCTCAACGAGCGCGTCGAAGGCGAGCGCAATACTCTTTGGTTTTTTTGGTCGATCGTTCATTTCCGTGCTTCACAAGAAAAAAATGGGCCGCGGGTCGGGTCATATCATCATCCGCAACACGCAGCCGGAATACAAACCACTCATGATGTCCGGGAACGGGGAAATTCCTCTTCCCTTCGCCAATTTCGGGGTGTGCGTCCACTTATTTCATGTAGACATCGGTCCCAAGCGAACGGACCACTTCGTCAACGGCTGTTCGGCCGTCTTTCACTTTTCTGAGGCCGTCTTCAAAAAGGGAAACCATTCCATCGGAGCGGGCGACTTTATAGAGTTCGTTGGTGCTGGCTTTCGTGATGATCCTGCTCCTCAGCCCGTCTCCCATCACCAACAATTCCGCGATCAGGGTCCGGCCGTAATAGCCGGTATGATTGCATTTGGCGCATCCGGCTCCCTTGAGCAGGCGGACTCCACCCGAGCCGAACCATTTCGTCAGCGCGTCCACCATGTATTCCGGCGGATCATAGACCATCTTGCATTTCGGACAGATCAGGCGGACGAGGCGCTGGGCAAGGACAGCGGTTATGGACGAGGCGACGATGAACGGCTCTATCCCCATGTCGAGAATTCTGGTGATCACTTCGGCGGCAGTCCCGCTGTGGACGGTGGTCAGCACGAGGTGGCCGGTCAGGCCGGCGCGCATCGCGATCTCGCAGGTTTCCGGGTCGCGAATCTCGCCAACCATGATTGCCTCCGGGTCCTGCCGGAGAACCGCGCGCAAGCATTCCGAAAAAGTCAACCCGAACTTACGCTTGACTTCCATCTGCGGAAACAATCCGAAATTGACTTCGACCGGATCCTCGATCGTGATGATGCTGGCGCAGTCGTTCTTCACTTTGGCCAGTTTCTGCAGGGCCGCGTAGAGGGTCGTGGTTTTCCCGCTGCCCGTCGGGCCGGCGACAATAATGGAGCCCTGCAGTCCGAGCAGCACTTCCTCGAACCGTTTCTGGATTTCCGGATAGAAACCGATCTTGTCGAGATCGAAGACGAAGCGGGTGGAATCGAACACCCTGACAACCGCCTTTTCGCCGGTCACCGTGGGCACGATGCTGATGCGGAAATCGATCCGTTTATTTCCGACCGGCATCGAGATGCGCCCGTCCTGCGGCTTTGTTTTCTCATGCGCATTCAGGTTTGCCATCACCTTCAGCCGCGCGATCAGGCGGTCGTGATGTTCGGCGGGAAGTGTGAGCACGTCGCGAAAGAAGCCGTCGATTCGGTACCGGATTCGCAGGATATCGCGATAGGCCTCGAAATGGATATCACTGGCTTTGTGACGAGTCCCCTGCTCGATAACGGTGTCCACCACTTCACTGATTTCCGCATTCTCATTCACCAGCCGGTGGATGAGCACTCGCTGAATGTCGGGGAGTTCCAGTTTCTTTTCGAGAGGGATCATCGGCAATCCTTTGCGTTATGTGGTTTTTCGGCGATCAAATTCGATTTATTTTAGCATAAAGCACATGGGCTGTCAAAGACGACAATTGTTTGGGCCGCAGTACGTTTCATCGCATCAACCGGCGGTTTTTGGAGTTCTTGCGCCTCGGAGAGAGATCTCTTTGAGCGATCGGGGGGGTAATGATTCTTGTTATCGAGAGGCTTCCGAAGATCATTTGCCGAGGATCATCAAGATTGCAGCGGCTGAACAGACCCGCACGTTTTTCATCGGGTCTTCCAGCTTTTTCTTGAGAAGCGGAAGCGGGTGATCTACGCCGATTCGGCCGAGTGCGATGGCGGCATCCGACCGCACCTGCCAATTGTCGGAATCGAGTTTCTCGCTCAGGGGATCGATGATGGATACGTCGCCGAGCTTGCCGAGGGCGGAGATCGCCAGGCTTTGAATTGCGGTGTCGGAATCTTTCAAGGCTTCCGAAAGAAGCACCACCCCGGTCTTATAGCCGACTTTCGCGAGCGATTCGGCCGCCTTGTACTTGAACATCTTCTTCTCGTCAATCAGCAGAGACTTCAGCAGCACCATTCCGCTTTCTTCGCCGAGTCTGGCCAGCGCCTCGGCCGCACTGACGCGAACCAGCTTCTCGCGGTCGTGCAGCAGCCCGCGAAGATTCGGGACGGCCTTCTTGTCGCCGATGACACCCAGGGCCCACGCGCTGCTGGCGCGGATCGGCCACTGCGGCTCCCTGAGCATGAGGTTGATCTGCGGGATGGCTGCGAGCGAGCCAAGCTCGCCGAGGCATTCAATCGCGAAGACCTTCAGTTTCCACACGCGCCGGCTGCCGCGCGAATCCTGTTCCTTCGAGGAGATCATGCTCGGCGTCTGCGAAAGCATGTGGATGAGGAGCTGAGAACCTTCCGGGCGCCCGAGCTGCGCGAGCGCTTTTGCGGCATTCACCCGGACATAATCGTCCTTGTCGTTCAATGCCGAGCGCATGAGGGCGATGTGCGACTCGTCGCCCAGTTTGCCGATGGCGTCGATCACCCAGAACCGTACAAAACCATCCTTGTCGGCGGCCGCTTCAGTCAGCGCCGAAAGCGCCGGCTGCGCCCATTCCGGCGGCAGGCGATCGGCGGCCAGACCAATCCCCCAGGCCGCGCACGCGCGCGTGCGCCACTCTTCATCCTTGAGGACGTTCCGTAAAAAAAACCAGCAGAACCGTCCAAGCTGCTTCCTGTCCTCGACGTCGACGGACATGGTCTTCTTATCAGGAACCTGGACGTCCTGCCGCTTTCCCCGATCGGGCTTCATGCGAATGATCTCCGCCTTTGGCATTACCGTATCACAGTCGGAATCGGAATTTCAAGTTGTCCGGCCGGAATGAGGACTGGAAATCCAGGTAGTGGCACGAGGCTAGGGGCGGGTTTCTAACCCGCCCGTCCAAATAGAAGAGGTCCTAATTCTTCCGCAAGATGCGCTGTCCGGTTTCGCTGCTCGCGGTCGGGTCTGACGCTTCCGCGTTTCCTTCGAGGAATCGAAACGAAAGCTGGCGCCGGTCGTCGTTGGCCAGGTAAAGCGTCTGCGTCGGGAACGCGAACTCGATTCCCTCTTCCTCGAACGCCCGGAAAATCCGCATGTTGACGGTTTGGCAGAACTCGAGGTACTTCCAGTAATCCGGCGGGTGGTACCAGTAAATAACGAGGATGTTCAGAGAGGCGTCATTGAATTCGTTGAAGAAAACGCGGGGCGGGAAATCGGGGAGCATGCCCTCGTGGTTGTCGAGGATCTTCTTGATGATCTCGACGGCGCGCTCGACCTTGTCGGGCGGGGTATCGTATGTGATAGTGACGTTGAAAACGCGCCGGATGTAGGGGCGGCGGCCAACGTTCTCGATGTTGCTCGAAACCACCTTCTCGTTCGGGACGGTCACCAGGTGCCCCGACAATGTCCGAATCTTGGTCGAGCGGAATCCGACCTCCTCGACGGGTCCGTCGAAGCCGTCGACGACGACACGGTCGCCGACCACAAATGGTTTATCCAGCAGAATCATGATCGAGCCGAAGAAGTTCTTGATCGTGTCCTGTGCGGCCAGCGCAAACGCCAACCCGCCGAGTCCGAGGCCGGCGATAATGGTGCTCATCGGCTTCCCCGAAACGCTCTCGGCGATATAGA
Organism: Candidatus Abyssobacteria bacterium SURF_5; assembly: GCA_003598085.1. Taxonomy (NCBI): domain Bacteria; kingdom Pseudomonadati; phylum Candidatus Hydrogenedentota; class Candidatus Abyssobacteria; species Candidatus Abyssobacteria bacterium SURF_5. Next base: position 11,902 of record QZKU01000073.1, on the reverse strand, counting down.
GCCCGGCCAGGATAATGATGACGATGCGGAACGTCTTCCGAATGAGCGGCACGAGCATGTTGTCGAGATTGCTGTCGGTGCGCCGGGTGTAGCGGTTGAGGTAGTACTCAGCGACGTCGACGAGCCGGTACAGGAAATAGGCGATGCCGATCGAGACGAACAGTTCAACGAGCGTATCGGCTGTGCCCCTTACCGGCCCCGACATTTTCAGAAAGAGGAAAGCGATATCAAGTGCGCCCGCGAAAATGAGAAAGACTGTCGGGCCGGATGCCGATCGCAGGATCAGTCGCCCGAGCGAGATTTCCTCGCCCGCCTTCTCTTTCTGCTTTGCGGCGCGCGCCATCGCGTATGCGATGATTCTGCCCGCGACGAACGACACGAGCAGAATACAGAAAACCACGGTGATACGCCACAGCTCATTTCCGGCGATCTCGATTCGCAGAATATCCGGAATCATAAATAGTTCTCCGTTGAGTCTTGTCGTTGTTGTTTACTCATTGCCGTCCAATACAAGAGAAATCTTCAATCTGCAGATGTGAAGAAGAAACGTTTCAAACAGAAGGGCAGTGAAGAATCTCTCTTTTGGAACCGCCGATAACCGCCGATGTAGGGGCATCCCGCGCCTCGCGGGACCGTGCCTTTTGATTCATCCTGACCCAGTCAGAGTATGATTCCCCCTTTACGAAAGGGGGACTAAGGGGGATTTCCCTCTTAGTCCACGCGTCTCACCGGAAGGGCCCCGTCAATTCATCCTCACCCAGTCGGAGTAAACATTTATTCCAGAAGCTCCGCGAGTTTGGCCGCGGTTTTGCCGGCCATCTCGACGCACTTCTGATGGCCCGACTCGTAATACTTTGCAAGTTGTTCGGGATCCCGAAAGTCGACGCCGCCGGTCAAATCCGAGCACCGCTCGGACCCGAATTCGTCGTTGAACCAGGTCATCAGGCGGCTGCAGCGAAGATAGGTCTCGAGCGCGACGCTCATGTCGTCCTCGCGTCCCCGCCCCTTTTGCATTCCGATGACCATCACGCTTCCGGAGATAACGCCGCACAGAGAGCCGCGCGCGCCCACTCCTCCGCCGAAACCGGTCGCGCACTTTAATATCAAATCATCCTTCACTCCGAGCAGCTCCTGCCAGGAGCCGACAACAGACTGCGCTCAGTTGAAGCCCTGCTTCATGAGCGAAGCGACCGACTCGCGCACGCGCTGTTCGAGTGCCTGCTTTTCCATAGTTTCTTTTTCCTTTCAGGATGCGGATTCCGCCGTAATCAGACCTTATTCCTGCCCGTCTGCCATCGAAAAATCATGAAGTTAGGCTACCATGTTTTCCGCAGACACGTCAACCTACGGGCCGGCATTCGCGCGCCCAAATCTTCATCGGCAGCCAAAATGCTAGGACCACGAATTACGAATGTGTGCCAAGAAGCGTACAAGTTCTGACCAGTGAAAGCCTGGTCTGGACAAAGGGTAGCCGCCAGTCCAGCACCTAATCCCCCGTGCGGGGAGGCAACAAACCGCATGAAGCTGGAAGGGGGAGGTATCAGGCTCCAACGAAAGTGAAGGTATTAAGCCCCGAAACTTATTACGTGTCGGAGGCCGACAGTGTATTCGTGCTGGAAGGCAGCACTGTGCGGGTCCGCAAGGGCAAGGACTCGGCAGCCCGACGGGGTCAGAGGCCGGATGCATGATACCACAAGGAGCTTGTATGAACTTGGGAGGGGCCGGGATATTCTCCGCTAGGAAGGGGAGTATCCGAGGACAAGCGGTGAAAGGCAAGGAATCGCAAATGGCATCTCGGCAGTCGGACCACTTCATAGTACCGCTGAGGCGGGGCAATGTCCGCGGAGGGAAGGGGGTGGCGGTAGCGCGATGGCTTTAGAGGAAGCACCTGCCGTACGCAGAGACGGGGAATGGGTGAAAACGCAACTGGAACCCGTAACCGAGCGGGCCAGAAGAGACCTGAAGTGCAGGATCACGTCATTGGCGCACCTGCTGAGTGAGGGTTTTCTTGTGGAGTGCTTCAGGGAGCTGAAGAGGAACGAGGCTCCCGGCATTGATGGAGTGACGGTGAAGCAGTACGAGGAGCGCCTTGCGGAGAATATCAAGGATTTGGTGGGAAGGCTGAAGGGCAAGCAGTATGTGCCGCAGCCTGTCAAGCGGGTGTACATACCCAAAGACGAGAAGAGTTTGAGGCCGCTGGGGTTTGCCCACCTGACCCGCTACGCGGATGACTTCATCGTGTGCTTTCAGCGCGAGGACGAAGCGAAAGCGTTTGAGGGAGAACTGCGCGAGCGGTTTGCGAGATTCGGGCCGAAGATATCCGAGACAAAGAGCAGGACGATCGAATTTGGCCGGAAGGCAGGGGCGGAAAGAAAGAAAGCGGGAACCTTCGACTTTCTTGGGTTCACGCACTACTGCGGGAAAACGAGGAACGGGAAGTTCAAGGTGGCGAAGAAGACCAGCAAGAAGAAGCTCAGCCACGCCTGTGGCGTCGTCAGGGCGATGAACCACGCGCCGCGCGTGGCTGAAGCTCATCCGAAACGCCGTGGAGATGAAGGCATGGTGGAAGACACTGTGTCAGAAACTCACAGGACATTACCGCTATTATGGAGTGAGCGGGAACCGGGAAGGGCGCTGAAGCAATATTACTGGACAACGTTGAGACTCGCCTTCAAGTGGGCGAATCGGCGGAGCCAGAAGAAGAGCTATACCTGGCAGAAATTCCGCAGGGTTCTCGCGTGGAATCCGCTGCCGCAGTCCAAGATATATCACTGGTCGTATCATCCGTCCTCGACTTGAGGATGCGCTACTGAAGAGCCGTGTGAGGGAAAACCTCACGCATGGTTCTGTGAGGGGCATAAGAATAAGTCCCATGGTCGAATCTTGTGACACTCCTCATATCGAAAGAGGGGAGCAACGGGGAATACAAACCAGACCTAAAGGAAACATTCGAAGTGTCTACTCGATAAGAAGCAAGACTTTTTCTCTATTGAGCGAAGCGCCTAAACTGACCACTCGCGTCGGAAGTCACGCCCGCATGATAATTTGCTCACCGTAGGGGCGACCCGGTGGCTACCACTGTTCCTTTTTTTCAGCGACCACCGAAAATCGGCGTGCTCACAAAGCGCGCCGGACATTCCGTTTGATTTTGGGGGTGGGCGCTAGTAAAATAGGTGCTGTATTTTTCGGGGATGGAGTCCCCCTTTGGTAACCGCCCCGGGCCGGCTGATGACTCCTACCGGACAGGCTCTGAGCCTGAAGAACGTTGTCGAGGCGCATCGTCTGGCGGCGCGTTCTTCTCACCCCCTTTCGGCCCAGAGATGCGTCTTGAAGGAGGACTTCATCGTGGAACATATCTTTACCATTGCCGCGCTCTGGCTCGCGCTGGCCATAGTGTCCGCTGTTATCGCTTATCATCTTCGCGTATCCATCGCCCTGGTCGAAATCTGCGTGGGCGTGCTTGCGGCCGCCGCGGCAGGTTATTTCGGGAAGACCGACGCTTTGGGTTCGAATCTGGAATGGCTTCGTTTTCTGGCCGCAACGGGCGCAATCCTCCTCACGTTTCTGGCGGGCGCCGAGCTCGAGCCGGACGTGATGCGGACGAAGCTGAAGGAGGTGACGGTTGTCGGGCTGGTGGGTTTCTTTGCGCCGTTTCTCGGCTGCGCGGCGGTGGCGCGCTTCCTGCTGGGATGGAATCCGCAGGCGAGCTTGCTGTGCGGCGTGGCGCTGTCGACCACCTCGATGGCGGTCGTCTACGCGGTGATGCTGGATACCGGCTTCAATCGGACCGAATTCGGCAAGGGAATACTTGGGGCGTGCTTTATCAATGATCTTGGGACCGTCATCGCGCTCGGGTTGCTGTTCGCTCCGTTCACGTACAAGACGGTCATTTTCGTCGGCGTGACCGCTTTTGTACTGGCCGTCCTGCCGTTCACCAGCCGCTGGCTGACGCGCACGTACGCGCACCGCACGGCCGCGATCAGGACGAAATGGGTGATGCTGGTGCTCTTCGGTCTGGGCGCGCTGGCCATATGGTCCGGCAGCGAGGCGGTGCTTCCCGCCTATATCGTGGGCATGGTTCTCGCCGAGTTCTCGAATGGAGACGCCCTCTGGATTCGACGACTTCGCACGCTGACAATCGGATTTCTCACGCCTTTCTATTTCCTGCGCGCGGGCACGTTTGTGTCGATGCCGGCCCTCATTTCGGCCCCGTTCGTGTTCCTGCTCCTGTTGGCGGGAAAGGTGCTGTCAAAGATCTTCGGGCTCTATCCGGTTATCGGAATGTTCCGCCGCCAGCGCGAGGAGCAGTGGTATTACACCCTGCTGATGTCCACCGGCCTGACTTTCGGAACGATATCCGCTTTGTACGGGTTTTCCCATAATATAGTCACGCAGGAACAGTACTCGTTTCTGGTCGCCGTCGTCATCGCGAGCGCGGTCGTCCCTACGCTCATTGCGGGACTGGCCTTTCTGCCCCGCCATCTGCTGCCCGAGCCGGTCAGGCAGGCGGAACCGGCGCCGCAGGAAACCGGTTTGAGCGACGAAGGCTGACACAGCGCGGCAACCCCTGTATCGGGAGGAAAATGCGGACAAGGAAATATAAGGCTATTGTCTCGTCGGACTGGAATGGATGCCTGGCGCCCGGCGGCCCGTTCGACTGCATCTCGTTCCATTACCCGAGCCTGACGCCTGCGCTGACAGGCATCTTCAAAGAGTACACGAGCAATCGCATCACGTTTCAGGACGCGCTCGAAAGGCTGCAGGAGCTGATGCCTTCCCCCATCGATGAGGGCCAGATGGACGCCTACATCGATTCGGGCTTCAAGACCTATGCCGGCGTGCCGGAACTGATCGAACGGCTCCTCAGCAAGGATATCCTTTTCATGATCAACACGACCGGCCCGCAGGGCTATTTTCAGCGCCTCTTTTCAAAGGGACTTCTTCCTCAGATACCGGCGTTCTCCGCCAGCCCCTTCATCCGGTATCCCCGGCGGAAGAGCGATCCGGCGCTTGTGTACGATCTTTTCGATACATCGGACAAGCCGAAGAACACCGCGAAAGCCATGCACGCCCACGACATTTCCGCCAGGAAGGTCATTCTCATCGGAGACAGCGGCGGAGACGGCCCTCACTTTGAATGGGGTAACAGGGTCGGCGCGTTTCTGATCGCGAGCATGACCAAGGAATCCCTGAGGAACTACTGCGCCGACAGAGGCATCACGATACGTCTTCATTTCGGACTGTCATACCCTGAAGCGGAGGAAGCCGATCTGGAAAAAGAGATGCAAGTCGATTTCATGGAGTTGGAAGCTGTTTTCGAGGAGGTATGTCAATAGAGGGCGCAAATCAAAGGTAAGGACCAAGAAGAGTTTTTATCACTGCTGTCCAAGGTAATTTCACTGTGAAAGCCTTTTGTCACCGCGGAGACGCGAAGAGCGCAGAACATATCCCCAACATCATCAAGAGCGCCACATCGAACAGCCAATCTGATAATAGGTTCCGGTAATTTAACCAACCTTAAGGAAGTGAGTCAATACTCGCGCTTATGGTGTCACCTCAAAGTTGAAATGGTATTCATTTGTGGATGAGGGATAGGCGCCAACGAAGGCGTTGTAGGTATATCTTCCAAGAGGCGCCTCAGTCGGGATGGTATGATTCACATGCTGCGTGTGAATACTCAACCCATTTAGGTTCACGGGATACGGCCCGAGAAGAAGTCCTGACGGAGGATACATCAGTCCGTCCGGTCGAGTCGCATTCGTCCAGTAATCAAACGAGACAGGATATGCCGTCGGATTCACGACGGTGACTGTATACCCGAGAGTTCCACCTCGCTGAATGGAGGTTGAATCCGGAAGGAGGGTGAGACACAAGTTCGAAAATCCGACGCATTCATCGGCGCCCATATCGAACTCGGGCTCTGGACCGTTGTGGTCGATCAATGGTACATCGAATGGCCGCGCATCATCCTCCAGGTCGCTGGGGATTCCCGCATCTGTTCCAGCGTCTATACATGGCGAATTGCATGATAAATGATAGTCGCCACTGACCGATTCAGACGCAACCCAATAAGCAGGCTGAACAAATATGGGATTCCCATTGATGTTGTTTCCGCTTGATGCAAAGGCGCCAAAAACCTTGGCGGGATCAAAATCATTGAAATAAGCGACTGCCGTTCCTCCCCGCCAGTTGTCGAGGAAGATATCCGCGCCCGTCCCAGCGGCGTTATTCCAAAAAATATTGTTGTAGAGTTCTGCCGAGGCGGCATAATTAGCCTGGTAGAGATACAGCCCGGCACAATTCGTGTCAGCAGTATTACCCGTGACAGTGTTGTGGAGGAAATTTATTGTTCCATTGGACTGCGCGTACACCGCGCCATAATAATACTCTGTATTATCGCTGATGATGTTATTTGACAGTGTTATGGTACCCGCATATGAATTGGCGTGAATTCCACCGCACGTCGTCCCATGGTTGCTCTTCACAATGTTATTGATGAAGTTTATGGTTCCATATTCCGTATAGATGTCGACGCCTCCATAATAGTCGGCCTCTCCATTTTGCACGGTTATACCGTCAACCGTGATTTCCGTATGAACCGAGATGGGGGCGGTATTACCATCGCGAATACGCAGCACGCCTCCGATATCGCTCTGATGGATGCCTTCGCCATCCAGAATCGTAGTGGTTGGGTCTACTTCTCTTGCTGAGCAATCAGGCAAGTAGCCGCCTTCGATAATGAGTCCCCACGGCTCAGTAGCGGCATAACTGAAGTGCTGGTTACTGTTCAAAGAAACAAGGTACGTCCCCTGCACCAGTTTGATCACATCGTTCTTTCCGTTGCCTTGGGCCTCCGATAACGCATCTTGCAGCTCTAAGCTCGTGCACACGCAATACACATCGGTGCACGCGTCTCCGTAGCCGTCTCCGTCCGTGTCCGCCTGATCCGGATTCTGCTTTGTCAGGCAATTATCACAGGCATCACCCACGCCGTCTCCATCGTAATCCAGTTGGTCGGGATTCACCGCCAGCGGACAATTGTCATTGATATCATAAATGCCGTCACCGTCAGAGTCCACGAGCGCGGCCGCGAAGTCCTGGCCGGTCAGGTCCGATCCGCTTACGGTTACCACTCTTTCTGGAGGAGTGAACTGATATGGGCCTGAAGGAGTGATCGTGTAACCGCCCTCGGGAACCCATGTGAATAAGTATTCGCCATTTGCGTTCGTAATGTCGGTAGCCGCTTGCGCTCCGGATAAAGAGACGGTTATCCCGCCGAGGCCCACTCCATCGAGGAGTATTCGGCCGCTCACGGAGAATGTCGGACCTTCCACGTAGTACTCGTCGGCGCCGATGTCGGGAGCTATCCCGAGCGCGCGGCCCTCGCCCTCGAAGTCTGTGAGCGGCAGCGAAGGCGCCGAGGGATCGCCGGCGTCAATACAGGGCGACCCGAAACTGAGATGATAATCACCGCCCCCCACGAACAGCGGGATTGCGTTAATATTGTCTCCCTGCGATGCAAAAGCTCCTTGCACATTCGTCGGATTAAAATCATTGTAATAAGCGATTGCTGCTCCTCCCCGCCAATTGTCGATGTATATATCCGGACCCGTCCCCGCCGCATTATTCCAGAAGATGTTGTTGTAAAGCTCGGCGGTGGCGGCCTCATCGGCCTGATAGAGATAAATTCCGCCGCCGTTGCCGGTCGCCGTGTTGCCTACTATGGTGTTGTTGGTCAGGTCTATCCACCCATTCGATTGCAGATATGCGCCGGCATAATGGCACGCCGTGTTATCGTTAATGACATTGTTTGCAAGTTTCACCTTTCCATATGAGGAAATGGCGTAAAGCCCCCCGCCTGTAGTCCCTGTATTGTTCTTCAGGATATTGTTCGTGAACAACAGGGTTCCATACTGGGTGTAGGCATAGATTCCGGCATTGTAGCCGGCGATTCCATTCTGGACAGTAACACCATCCACCACGATTTTGGTATGGGTTGAAACAAGGGTTGTATTCCCGTCGCGCAGGAACAACACGCCCGCTCCCGCATCCTGCTGGTCTATCCCGCCTTCCAGAACCGTATCGGCGGGATTCACTTCCCTCGCGGAGCAACCCGGCAGGTAGCCCCCCTGTATAACCAGGCTCCACGGTTCGGTTGTGGCATATCTGAAGTAGTCTCCATTATTGCCGGAAATCAAGTACGTCCCTTGCTCCAGCTTGATAACGTCGTTACTCCCATTATTCTGCGCTAACGTCAGCGCGCCTTGCAGCTCCGCGCTCGAATTCACACAATGGACAACAGTGCAGTCGTCTCCGTAGCCGTCGCCGTCCGCATCGGCCTGACCAGGATTGCTGATTGTCGGACAATTATCCAGGTCGTTATCCACTCCGTCCCCATCCATATCGGGATCGCACAAATCGCCGATATCATCTGTATCCATGTCCTCCTGCATCGGATTATAAATATGAGGGCAGTTGTCGGTGGAGTCACTAACGAGATCATGATCTGAGTCGGATGAGATCGCGATACCGATGTTCGGGGTGTCGGCCCCCGCATTCACGTGGACAACGCCGGGATAGCTGTGGCGGAGATATCCCGACAACGAAACTCTTACAGAATAATCACCTTGCTTGAGCCCTGTGATGCTATAAACGCCCGATGCGTCAGAATGCGTGCTTCCATAGGACGGCCCGCTCGCGCTCACCACTGCATTCTCTATCCCCTGCAATGTATCGGCGTCGGTAATCGTTCCCGATATGGACCCTCGAAGATAAACGTTGATGGCGGCGGCTTTTGTCTCCGTTCCGGTGGCGGCCGTCGCGTCGGTCACTGTCAAGCGTACGGTGTATGTGCCGGATGAACTATAAATATAGCTCGGATTTTGCGTCGTCGAGTCGATGATGTCGTCGTTATCGAAATCCCAGGCCCACGATACGATTGTGCTGGTCTGAGATGTTGAGGCATCCATGAAATTCACCGTCAAAGGTGAATGTCCCGCAACCGGTGAAAATGAAAAGGCGGCGACCGGGTCATCTTTTGTGGTGAAGCTCCATACGGGACCAGCCGCTTCGACGTTATGACTGTCTCTGGAAACGACTTGCCAATAGTAAGTCTCGAGAGAACTCAGTTTCCCTGGCGTATAGCTTGTCTCCGAGCCGCTGCTTGCGAGGGGCGGATTCGCCGTATCACCGAAATAGACGGAGTACGAAACGGTGTCGCCGGTGTCGGGATCGCCGCTGCCCGTCCAACTCAAGGTGGGAATTGTGGATATCCCTGTCGCGCCATTTGCAGGACTGGGGGAGATGGCTACGTTCGGAGGATTATTGGCCGGAGCGCCTGCAAGCGTGGTGGCTTTCTGCAAGCGGTTGCCCAGGTTGTCGTACACATAGTCAACCACCGTTCCGTCGCCGTACTGGGCGCTGACAAGCCGCTGCGCATCATCATAGCCGTAATTGATCGTCTCGGCTGATGCGACCGGTGACAGTAGGATCACCATGGAAATTGCCGCGAAAACCATTGCGGCGGCTGAATTCATTCGGCCGATCTTGAATGCTCGCGACATTGCCTTCCCCCTCCAGTTGTGCGGACCGAATTCTCCTTCGCTCGATTTTCCGATGTAACTGACGATTTGACAGTGCTAATCATTCCCTTGACAGAGCGTCATCGTGCACATTAATCATTTCTACTCGCTCTGCCGGTAACTGCAAGGAAATATGCCCATATGATTCCTTCATAAAAGATTAGTGAACCGCGAATGAACGCGAATACACGCTAATGAAGACCGGTATTGACGTATCGTTTCCATTCCATTTTCGTCCCGCCGAAGTTGACAATGAGTCCCACAGGCAGTTTGGAGGCTCGAAGATAATTTATTATTTGCGCCTCCTCAAGTTCCGTTATCTTCTTGATCGCCTTGATTTCAACAATGATCTGCTGGAAGCAGATGAAATCAGCTATATACTCTTTGCTTAATACCCTGTTTTTATACGTAATGACGATCTTCTTTTGCGCTTCAAAAGGAATATCGACATCAGAAAACTCTATCCTAATACTTCCTGATAAACTGCCTCAAGAAAGCCGCATCCCAGAGTATTCGAAACCTCCATAGCCGCGCCGACAATCCGGTAGACCTCCTCCTTCAAAAGAATTCCTTCTCTGCATTCGCGTTCATTCGCGGTTCCGCCGGATGGTTTTAAAGACTTTGCAATACGGCGATTTTCCCTAGACGCCTCGCCTGCCTAAAAAGTCCGTTAGGGATTGGCTTCCGAATTAAGTTTCCTTTTGAATTTCTTATCATCTTTATCATAAGTGTATGTTAACTTCAGCAGACTGTTGGGCCCATGTTTCACCAGATGAGCGTTGTAAGGGTCTTCTGAAAATTTATTCCCCACCTCAAAGAGCTCTATTTCGATTTCTTCGAATTTTTCCCAAACGAAATTCGCGTCAATTGAAGCGCTGACGAATACAGAATCGTCTTTTAAGAAAGTTGTGCCATTCTTGTCGTAGACTTCTATTTTCACCTTCTTTTTTGATTGCTTCGTGATTGGGCTTTGATTTGATGCCACAGTCACAAGCATTGTATATTTCCACCCAGGCTCATCTGGCCGGCTGTCAGGTGGAAAAGAGATGGCTTGAATAGTGTATTCTGTCTTTCCACAAGCCACCACGTACAAGAAAACCAGTAAGGCCGTGAAAGTTGTTCTTAATCCCAAGTCAATTCGCGTCATGTAAGTCGCATTCCCTCGAGGTACATCGCCACCTCCAACTTCCTGCAGATTCTAGAATTTCGGATTGCGCTCTTTAATTTCTCTCAGCTTCTCAATAAGTCCGGCAAGATCGAACAGGGGGACCAAAGAATCTTTCGTCACCAGGAGTTTCTCATGCTCTATTTCCTTTGAGAAGTGCAAGAAGCTCCCATGTTCCAGGTACGATTCAGGGTCTTGAAAATACCATTCATCCTCAGCGGGTTCTTCCCTTATATAGATATTCTTGGCGATATATATGAGGGTTTTGATCATAGGGATGTCAGATTTGTGATGATAATAAAATAATAGGAAATAGCAGTTGCCTTGAACGAGTTTTTCGGGGACTATCACTGATTTTGTCTCCCTCTGTTATAGCAAGCGCATGATTTCATACGACACCTTGGAATCAAAAGCCTCTATGTTTCCCCTATGTTCCGGCCTCGGTGAAACAACGTTCGGACATCGATTTCTTACCGGTGATGAGGTAGAAGCAGGACTTGGCTCTTCATTAAGCAAGCACAACTTTTCAGCGGTCAACCACATAGAGCAAAGCGAATACCATGGATCAGCATTCTTTGAGTTCTTTCAGTTGATCAATCAACCCTTTGAGATCGTATATTGCTACTAAAGAATCTTTCGTCAGCAGAAGCCTTTCATGTTCTATTTTCTTCTTGAAATTGATGAAACTGCCATGTTCCAGATAGGACTCAGGATCTTGAAAGTACCATTCATCCTCAGAGGCTTCCTGCGGGAACAGGTTCTTTCCTACATATATGAGGGTCGTGATTCTAGGGATGTCGAGTTTGGGATGACAAAATGCGAAATGGAAGTAACATTTGCCTGGAACTAGTTTTTCAGGATCTATCACTGATTTTGCCTTTCTGCTATAGCATTAACCGGAATGGGTCTGTACAGAGGCAAGAGTGGTCACGCATTTGACAAGCCTCTTCCTTCGTTGCCTGAGAGCTGCCAGTTGCCTCTCCCACTCTTTCCCTGCCCTCAGATAATAGGAAGAATTGCAGGATCAAGTCTACACCTCAGAGCCGAAGAGACTTCGATTGGGTAGTGTAGGCTAATTTCTGTAAAAGTAGACAAAGCGGCCAGCTTTGTGCTCCAATCTTTGGTTGTAGTTGTAGGGAAATCAAAGAGAGGAGGA
>QZKU01000072.1 GCA_003598085.1 Candidatus Abyssobacteria bacterium SURF_5 | reverse complement strand
AAACACCAAAGCTATCACTCAGAAGAAAAAGAACAAAAGCCGCCCTCGATCAAACTTTCCTACAGAAATTACTCGGAATTTAGATGCGTAAGCCCTGCGGGCATGGCCGAAGCCGCTTGACTTTTACGGGAAACTGTGGATAGATATTAAGGATATTGTTTAGAAATAAAGACCGAGAGAGTTTCGCTTTCATATCTTTCCATCCCTTATTCCTTCGGCTTACGGCCTCATTCGATTCGACGCACTCATCCATCGTGTAACTTGTGCTCTGGAGCACCGCAACAACAAGGGGAGCGATTTCTCATGGTTCAGCCCAGGGTAATCTGGAAGAAATGCGGAAAAAGAAGCGGGTTTGCCAGGAAGTTGATGCTGCTGAACAAGTTGATGCTCGCGCTTCTGCTCATCGGACTGTGGAGCATGCATGCAGGCACGGTCAAAGGGCAGCCCGATCAAGAACAACCCAACCGGGTCCTTGTCGGGGACTCGTACGCCGTCTTTCTCGCTCAGCTCACCGGTTCGCAGTATTGCGGCGAAGCCGGCGCCACATTCGATGAAATCGTTTCGGTGATCCTCGATTGTCCGGACTGGTCGGGTAAAGAGGCGCATCTGTTATGGGGAGTCGCACACTCGGCTCGCGGAGCACAGAGAGAGGTTGTGGAAACCGAGATCAGCCTCTTGACACACCTGCTGAAGGAAAAGGGTGTTCAAGAGGTCGTCGCCTTCACCCTCGAGGAAATGCTCGCCGTCCTGGAGGAGTCGGAAGAAAATCGTCAGGATGAGCTGCACCTGAACCTGCGCGGCTATCGGGAACTATACAAGCGAAAGGGATTATCTCTGGAAAACGAATGGAAGAGGCAATCGATTTCGCGCCTGCTCAGGATGTACCGGCAGGAATTGAGCGCCGTTGGCTTTTCCTTGAGGGAAATCGTTGGCCTCGGCTGATGCACGAGGCTCGTGAACCTCAAGTCGCAGTAAATGAATATCACAGTGAAAGACTTCGTCAAAATTTCGGAAGAATTTTAAGGAAGCCCAAAAACAATGAAAACCAGGCAGGACATACTCTTACTGATAGAATCCGACCCGGCATGTGCGGCGATGATTCGGAAACTGCTTGCAGGCGGCAAGAGATCATACCGCCTGGAGTGGAAGCCGCAACTCCTCGGCGGCGTTGAGTATCTCAAAAAGGCGAGCGTGTCGGCCGTTCTGCTTAATCCCGACCTCTCGGACAGCCGCGGGCGCGAGTCTTTGGACAGAATACAGAAGCTCAATCCGCACGTTCCCATCGTTATCCTGCTTGACAGACTCGATGAAAACCTTGTCACGAGACTCCTTCGGAGGGGAGCGCAGGATTACATTTTGAAGGATGAGTTGAACACCGACATCCTTGTTCGCACTATTCGTCATGCCAGAGAACGAAAAAAGGCGCAAGAGGCTCTCCGCAAATCCGAGCAGCGGTGCCGCCGAATTCGCCGGAACCTGGAGGAAACGGTGGAGAAGAAGGCGGCGCAATTGCGAAAGGCTGAGAACCTGGCTTCGATCGGACGGATGGTTTCAACTCTTGCTCATGAAATCAGAAATCCCCTTCAAACGATAACGATGGCCGCCGATAACCTGCGCAAGGTGGCAAAGGATGATCGAGAAGCTATTGCCCTCGTCGAGGAAATCGGCTACGGCGCGAACCTGCTCGCCCTGCTGGTGAACGACCTGCTCGTATATTCCAGGCAGATCGATCTGCAATATTCCTCTCAGCCAATCCGCGCCGTCATCGAACAACCGTTGAAGAAGCTGACAGACGATGCCTCTCATGTGACGGTTCGGTCTGAGATTGAAAACCCTGACAGGCAAATCCGGGTTGATCTGCCAAAGATTCAACTCGCTCTCGAGAACTTGCTTCGAAATGCTATAGAATCAATGCCGACGGGCGGCATCCTTTCGATTGGCTGCCGCTTCAGAAAAAGAAAAAACGAAGAATTCGTCAAGATAACCATCACGGACACCGGCGTCGGGATGAATCAGGAGCAACTGTCGCAGTTGGACGAGCCGTTCCTCAGCACCAAACCTCTCGGAACGGGGCTGGGCTTCCCCACCGCAAAGAAAATCATCGAAGCTCATAAGGGAAGTCTGAAGGTCGACAGCAGGCCCGGGAAAGGCACTGCCGTTCAAATACTACTGCCTCTGAGCGCTCACAAAATCTAGTCTCCACCCTTTTCCCATCTTTATCGAGAGATATCGGACCTCAAAACCTGAATCGAAAAGAAATTCGTTATGCGGTGACCGAGAGCATGCAGGCTGAGCCGGCCATCTTTGGGCGGGGATTGTCAGGATGAGGTGTTTCGGTTCTGCCAACGGCAGCTTCCTCAAAATCTATTTCCGCCCATGCGGAGCGGAGGTTGCGGAGGATCGATAGGACGTTATCAAGCAGGTTGGGTTCCTTTGTCAGATTCACCTCGATCAGCCGGGCGATAATGTAGACATACAGCCGCTGGAGATTTCTCGCCACCTCGCCTCCCTTTTCCATATCCAATATACGAAGCAGTTCCAGAATCACATTGCGCGCCCGCGTGATGAGTTGATGACTCTGGACATATTGTTTCTCGCGGATGGCTTCTTTTGCCTCAGTGCAGAACTTGATGGCGCCGTCATACAGCATCAAAATGAGTTCTTTCTGGCTGAGAGCGTTCACATGCTCTTCACGATAGCTCTTTGCCGCTTTTGTGGATAAAACGTGTGCTTCGGGCATGTGTATCTCCTGAATCTTGCGTATTGTTAATCATCCCGCCGCGAGAGCGTGTTTGTCATCGGCAGGCTCGCGAGCTGTTGAATCAGGAATTCCCCCTGCGAGCTCAGTTCGGCCAGCGACGCCTCGAGGCGGGCAAACTCTTCCAGCAGGTCGATGCGCTTCTCCTCGAGCCGAATCTCCATCGCCTTGATATCCTCGTCGAATTCCTCGATCTGGCGAGTTAGCGTATCCGTCCGGGAGGTAACGCGTCCATCGACGGGATCTGTCAGAAAACCGAGCGTATCGCTCAATCGAGACGCCACTCCGTCTATTACCGTCACCACTCCTTCCGCCTCGAGCGGATCAACTTCCGACGGCGTCAGCGTCACCAGCAGCGACAGTCCGTCGGTTGTCAGGTTGCCTGCATTACCTTTCAGAATCTGGCCTTTTCCGGTCGCTTGCTCTCCGTTGATCGTGCCGGCTACGTCTTTGCCGGCGGTCGAAATGGAGTTCGACAATCCCAGATCAGTAAATGCGCTATTCGGCGGCTCGGTCCCCAATTCCACCATCGATGACGAGCCGTAGGTCGAAGAGGTGAAAACGAGGCGCCCGGCGCTATAACTGACGACTACGTGCCTGCCCGCCAGGGCCGGATCGGCATTTATCTTGGCCTGTATCTCGGCCGCAAGCTCGTCACCTGTGGAATACGTTTTCGCGGTGAGCGTGAGGATCGAGCTCTCTTTTCCATCAATCTTCAGGCGTATCTGATTGTTTGACGCCGTGAGCGTAACCGGAAATGAACTGATCAGGTCTCCCTCAAGCACTCCCTGCGTCGCCGCCTGGGTAATATTTACGTTAAATCCGGTACTGCTGAAAACGGTTTTCCCCGTGGATGAAAGGAAAGTGATATCGGGATTCGTCGTGCTCGAACTGGTGGCAAAAAGATTCGCGACTCCGCTCAAGTCCTCTGCCAGCGCCTTGTCCAGCTTCGCGTCGTCGATGACCAGCTTTCCGGTCTCGGATACGGAGGTGATTCCCACCGCCCCCAACCGATTCATATCCGACGGTAATCCGCCGATGACGCCGGTGGCGATGCGCCTCAGATCATTCTGCACGCTTATAAGCAAGGAGTCCCCGATGAGCGGACCGGCCTCTTCAAGCGCCGCATCATAGTCCAACTGATCATTCAGAAAATCGATAACTTCATTATAGGATTCAACAAAGCCTTCGATGGCGCCGCGAACCGCTTCCGTATCGCTTTCCACTGTTATGGTGACCGGGGTGGCTGAGTCGGCGCCCACCAGAGTTACTTTGACTCCGGGGATGATGTCGGTCAGCGTATTCGTGGCGGATGTAACGGTAATCGGCGCTCCGCCGCCGGATGCGCTGCCAAGAGTGACGGACGCATCTTGCGCCGCCTGTATGGTCGGAACAAACGTATCTATCGAGAACGTATCGCCCCAAGTCAGCGTGCCGCTGTCGCTGAACGCGATCGAGACGCCGTCCTCGAGCGCCGTCCCGCCGGCGGACGTGACAAATCCCGCGCCGCCGTTGTCATTGAAGGTCAGGCCGCCGTCGGTCGAGTACCGGAACGTGGCGGCGCCGACCGCCCCGCCTGTCATTATCTCGACCAGAAACGTCTGATTCCGGTCTCCGGTATATGTGCCCGATGCGGTTGCCGCGCCGGTGTACGCAGCGCTGTTGTAGGCGCCTGCCTCCACCGCATCAATTGTCTTATTCGTGAAATCCGGCGCCGTACCGCCCGTCAGATCGACGGTTACATCAATCGTGTTGGCCGCGCCCGTTTCGCTGCCGGAGAGCAGCAGCCGGTACGGATTCAATGAGCTGCCGTCATGAATGATCGATGCGGTGACGCCCGCATCCGAATTGTTGATGGCGTCCCTGAGGCCGCTCAAGGTATTGTTCGATGCGTCGATTTCAATGGCTGTCGAAGCGCCCGAGCCGACCTGAATGGTCACGGTGCCGGTGCCAAGAGAAGTCGTATCCGTATCCGCGAAGCCCTGAGAGGCCAACTGGTGCGCTTGCGCGAGCCGGTTGACCGTAAGAATGTGAGTGCCGGGGGCCGCATTGCCGGTGACAGAAGCGAGAATCAGGTTCTCCTGGGTGGAGGTGGCGGATAACGTCTGGAAACTGCTCTGCTTCGACAAGCTGGTGGCCGAAGTCCTCAACCCGAGCAGCAGCGTGTTGAAGCCCTGGATCGCGGTAAGCTTTGCCTGCTCCTCCGCTTTGTTGAGCATCACCAGGTCGATCCGGCGTCGCTCGGCCAGGATCATCACGTCCACGATGCTCTGAAAATCGATGCCTGTCGAGAGTCCAGAGAAAGTTATCCGCTCGCCCATACCCGTTTATTCCTTTTTCAACCGCTTTCGTCCAGGAGGATACCGACAATATTGCGAATTTTCGCGTACACGTCCAGCAACTCCTGCGGGGGAATCTGGCGAATCACTTCGCCATGTTCGTCAAGCACCTGTACGGCCGACCGTCCGCTCGCCTCATCATGGATGAAGTTGAGGCTGCTTCCGATCTCGCTCAGGAACTTGTTGACCCCGTCAAGGGTGCTCTTCATCTCAGCAGCATCCAGTTCGGCAGCATCTGCCGCAGCGAACGTTTGCGATTCGACGGACGCAAACTGAGGTGTCGCTGGCGGGCTGCTTCCGACTCGACGGTCTATACTGACACCGGACGTAGTTCCAGCAGCCGGGTCAAGGCCTGGGTAGCCTGCCTGATCAATTCTGATACCCATAATGGGTTACACCTCCTTGGGGTCCCTCGAAGCGGGTTACCGCTTCAATCCCCAATCGGGCCGTGTGGCCGATCTTACCCCAGCAATTGTAGTACCGTCTGCGGAATTGCATTTGCCTGCGCCAGTACAGAGACCCCTGCCGACAGGAGTATCTGGTTCTTCGTGAATTCAGTGATCTCCGCCGAGATGTCAACGTCGCGGATGGTGCTTTCGGAGGCCGACAGGTTTTCCTCGGCAATGCGCAGCGAGCGCAAATTCGTCTCCAGCGTGTTCTGCTGGAATGCGCCCAGCTTCGCGCGCAGCCGCGTGATTTCGTCGATCGCCTTGTCGATCAGCAGGATCGAATCGTTCGCACCCTGCACGGTCGTGACGTCGATCTCCTCGAGGCTGCGGAAGCCGCTGTCGGTGATGAGACCGCGAGCCAGCTTGTCGGCCGAAACGTCCTGCGCCGAAATGTTCACCGTCTGGTTCGGATTCGGTCCCACCTGGAACTGAATCGAATTGTCCACAATGTTGATGGTGACGGCCGAGTCCGCCGCCGGGACGTTGAAGAACCCGAAGCTGATATCGAGCGTCCCGACCGGGGTACCGTCCTCATCGGTTCCGGCGCTCACTGTCTGAGTTTCGCCGGAATTGAAGCGGACCTTTGGACCTGCGCCGAGCTGCACGTCGAATGACGCCGGCGTCACATCCACGTCCAGTGTGGCTCCCTCGATCAGGTTCTGCGTCACAAGCGCGACCTCGAACGTGAGGGTGAGTGAGCCGCCTTTGGAATCGTTAACGATGAATTCGGTCGTGCCGGTCGCCAGTCGCAACATGGCGCCGTCATCAAGCTGCACGCCCACGTTTTCGCCGTTTGCCGCGGTCACTGATGCCGTGGCAAAGCCGAATGACTGCGCCGTGGCGGCATCCGCAAAGGCCACCGTCAGCGTTTGCGCGGCGCCGACCGCCGTGCTGTTGTTGTCGATGGCTATCGAGTACGTGCCGTCGCCATTGTCGACCGCGATAAACTGGCCCGCGGTCACTTCGGCATTGATCTCGGCGATGATGTTGGCGACCGTGTTGGTCTCGTCGCCCTCGAACGTGACCGTGTCCACTCCGGCGGCCGAGGAAATCGTGATCGTGGTCGCCGAGAGCGTGGTCGCGCCATCGAGCAGGGCGGCGGTTGACGAGGTCACATTCGCGCCGGTCGCTTCAGAAACGACCACCTGGTGCGGGCCGTCATCAAGCCCGACCGGATCGCCATCGGCGCCGACTCCGGCCAACGCCACATTATCAAGCAGATCGAACGGATCGGACGTAATGACCGCGCTCGCCTGCGTGATATTGCTGACATTGATGCTGTACGCGCCCTCGCGGAGCGTGCTGTTGGCCAGGTTGGTGAGCCCGATCGTGTTGAGTCCGGCCAGGCTGACCTCGTTCTCGAATGTGCCGTCCAGCAGCGGCTGAATACTGAAGGTGGCGGTGTCGGAAATGCGGGTGATCGTTTCCAATGCATTCGCGATTTCCGCCTGATCGGCCGCAAGAGACGTGGCGTTGTTAATGCCCGAGTTCGCGGCATCAAGCGCCAGCTCGCGCATGCTGATCAGGAGCGAGTTCACCTCGTTCAGAGCGCCTTCAATCGTCTGCACGAGGTTGACCGCCCGCTCGGAGTTCACGATTGCGGCGTTGAGGCCGGCAATCTGTGCCCGAAGCTGTTCCGATATCGCAAGACCGGCCGGGTCGTCGCCTGCTGTATTGATTCGCAGGCCGGACGAAAGCCTTTGCACCGACCGGAACAGGCGGCTGTCGGCCAGCGTCAAGTTCCGCTGGGCGGTTATCGCCGTTACGTTCGTGTTTACTCGTAAACCCATAAAACATCCTCCTTGATGTGCCTGCGCCCAACCCAGATGAGCGCCGCTTTCTTGCGGGCCTCCCTGCCCGCAGCCAATTTACCAGGTATTGGCCTTGACCTCGAACCTCTTTAAGGTCGGATTCGGCGACCATTTAACCAGGGACTGTGTCTCCAGCCCCCGGCACTCTCCAGTGTTGTTTGCAGAACCTCCTTTTACAGCTTAAATCCTGAACAAAATCGCGACTGCGCCACGTATTTACGAGACTTCGTACTGCTATTATCGGCATCTGGGCCCGAAAACTTTAGCTGGAGGCGAATTTTGAAAATGCGCGGCGAGAGAATGCAGGTTTCTCTCAAAGCCACTACTCGCATTTTCGTGGGGCGCTTTTCTTTCGTTTGAAATCTTCGGCTTTCGCTGTGATATAATGTTGCTGCCTTAAAACATGTTCGGGCACAGTTTCCACGAGAGAGGACGGTCGGACCTGTCGAACCTGTCAGACCTGTCCGACGTGTGAGACCAAATGCCGCAGGTGTCGGGTGCTTGTTAAAAGGTGGTCGGACGCGTCAGACCTGTCGGACGCGCCAGACGAATCAAGCCGAACTCACCGCGGTCAGGCGCTAGTTAAGAGGCGGTCGGTCCCGTCAGACCTGTCGGACTCGTCGGACCTGTCTGACTCAGTATCCCGCGGCTTCAACCCCGAAAACCAGCAGCCGAAGGAGAACGTCCATGCAGAATAACATCATCTGGAAACCGTATGGCGAATATAAAACCAAAAGCAACATCAGGCGCTTCATGCGCAAGCACAAAATCAAAACGTACGATGAGCTGGTAAAGAAATCCGCCAGAAACATCAAATGGTTCTGGAAAGCGGCGCTCGAGGACCTGGACGTCGAGTGGTATGAGCCGTATAAAAAGGTGCTCGACGACAGCGCCGGCTTCCCCTGGGCGAAGTGGTTCGTCGGCGGCAAGATCAACATCGTCCACAACTGCCTCGACCGCCACGCGCAAAGCTGGCGCCGCAACAAGCTCGCGCTCATCTGGGAGGGCGACGACGGCGCCACCCGCACGGTCAGCTATCTGCAGCTCTACCAGGAGGTCAATCGCCTCGCCAACGCAATCAAGTCGCTCGGCATCAAGAAAGGAGATACGGTCGGCATCTACATGCCGATGGTGCCCGAGATCGTGACCGTCCTGATGGCATGCCTGAAAATAGGAGCGGTCGCCATTCCCGTCTTCTCCGGCTTCGGAGCGACCGCACTCGCCACGCGCCTGAACGACGCCGAGGCCAAGCTGCTGTTCACCGCCGACGGCTCGGCGCGCCGCGCAAAGCTCGTCCAGATCAAGCAGGAGGCGGATAAGGCACTCGAGATGACGCCGTCCGTCAAGAAGGCGATCGTTCTCAAGCGCATGGGAATAGATGTCGCGATGCGCGACGGGCGCGACCTGTGGTGGCACGACGTCGTGCCACAGCAGTCTCCCGTCTGCGAGACCGAGCGGCTCGATGCCGAGGATTATTCGCTCATCATCTATACGTCCGGCACGACCGGCAAACCCAAAGGGACTGTCCACACGCACGCCGGCTGCATGGCGCAGATGGCGAAGGAGCTCGGCTATTACTTCGACGTGAAGGAAGAAGACACCTTCTTCTGGGTGACCGATATCGGCTGGATGATGGGCCCGTGGGAGATCATTGGCGTGCAGAATTTCGGCGGCACCTACCTCATCTTCGAGGGCGCTCCCGATTACCCGAAGCCCGACCGCTTGTGGGACGTCTGCGAGCGGCACGGTGTCACCATTCTCGGTATCTCGCCGACCGCGATCCGCCTGCTCATGCGCAGCAGCGTCGACTGGGTCAAAAAACACGACCTGTCAAAAATCCGCATCCTGGGATCGACCGGCGAACCGTGGGACCCCGAATCCTACCAGTGGTTCTTCGAGCACGTCGGCGGAGGACGCTGCCCAATCATCAATATCTCCGGCGGAACCGAAATCGTGGGATGCCTGCTCTCGCCGCTCCCGATCACCGAACTCAAGCCGTGCACGCTGCGCGGGCCGGGCCTCGGCATGGATATCGACGTGTTCGATGAGGACGGCAAGCCGATTCGCGGCGGAATCGGACACTTGGTCTGCAAGAAGCCCGCGCCTTCTATGACCAAGGGATTCCTGAAGGACCCCGACCGCTACATCGCCACCTATTTCTCGCGCTGGCCGAACGTCTGGTACCACGGCGATTGGGCGCACGTGGACGACGACGGATTCTGGTTCCTGCACGGGCGCGCCGACGATACCATCAAGATCGCCGGACGGCGTACCGGCCCCGCCGAAATCGAGGCGGCCCTTATCGATCATCCCGCCGTCTCCGAGGCGGCCGCAATCGGGGTGCCGCACGAGATCAAGGGCGAAAACGTCGTCTGCTTCGTCGTCCTGCATCCGGGCTACGAGCCGAGCGAGCCGCTTCGAGAGGAACTCAAGAACCAGGTCGTCAAGATCATGGGCAAAACGCTCCGGCCCGAGGACCTGCGCTTCGTGGGCGCGCTTCCGAAAACGAGGTCAGCCAAAATCCTGCGCGGCGTTATCAAGAAGAAGTGGCTCGGACAAGACATCGGCGACATCGCCTCCGTCGAAAATCCCGACGCCATCGAGGAGATCGCCCACGCAAAATAATCGGCGCGGATTGTCGCCACTTGCGCGCTATGCGGCCCCAGTGTTTGCCGCTTATTTCTAGGCCCGGGCGAGGGGAGGAGCACGGCGTGCCGCGCCCGTTCGGTATTCACGAAAGCATGACGAAAGCGAAAAGTTTTCCAACGATGTACCTGCGCAAATTTTCACGGATTTCTTTCTCTTGCACGTGCAATCAAATCTGATTTGGTTCCGCTGAGCCCGGTCTGATGTGAGAAGTCGAACGCTCGCAGGATTAATTATAATCCATTGCGCTGGCGATGTAGGGCGGTGGGAGCTTTATTTCGCTCCCTCGTCTGCTCCCGATTCCCTTGTCCCCCGTGTAAAGATGATCCGATGGTTGGTCTGGGACTGATTTTCAAAGATCTGCTACCCTTCTTTTCCCTGCTAATAATGGCAGTCATCATATTCAGTGCGATACAGATGATCCCGGGAATAAAAAAATTCAGACGATGGGTTGCACCAGCCATTGCGTCTGTCGGCCTTGTGCTTATGATAACCGGCCGCAACGCCGGTCTGATCCTTCTTCTTTTTGGTATGGCGATGATTATTACCGATTTTGCTGTGCCGGATTCATTTACTGGAAATGATGAGAAATAAGATTGGGCGACCAGATCGTTTTGCTCGACGCAAACTCGCAGAATTCGGCTGATAACCATCGGGCGCGGTCCAGTCGCAGTCTTAGAGAAATAAAAAAGACCCCATCTCGATGTCAATTCCTCAACCCCTTCGTTCTCAAATACTTACAACGAAAAAACAGGGACAGAGCCTATTTATTTTTTGTAACTACTGCATTATCAAGGAGTTATAGGAAGGCCTCATTATTTTATAAAATACTAATTATCAATGGGTTACGATTTAAGGGGGACCGCAACTGAAGCCTGTTTGCGAAAAAGGCCTCTTGACAAGAAGAAGGTAACGTGGTATCCTTGTGTTAGAGTGACCGGTCACTCTATATTATGACTGCAAAGACCAAACAACTCAGACAAGAAAAACCAGAGAAATACGCACAGATCATCGAGGCCGCCACCCGCGAGTTCTCCTCGAAGGGATTTGAGCAGGGAAACGTCAACACGATTGCCGAGGACCTCGGAATCGGCAAGGGAACCTTGTACAACTATATTGAGAGCAAGGAGGCTCTCTTCCTGGAGACCATCCGGTGGAGCGCCGCAAAGCTAACCGCTTTTGTGAAAGAAGAAATACGCGCCCACGACGACCCATTAGAAAAGCTGCGGGCATTTATCCTTGCTGACTTCCGGTTCATGGACGAAAACCCGCATTCGTATCAACTCATAGCCAGTGTGTTCTATGGCGCCAATGTGATATACGGAAAAGACTCAAGGTTTGCTGAGGCGGTACAGGAAGCCTATTGGGAATTTCTTGAACTCCTGGGAGAAATCATTTCGTCTGTTATCAGGGAGAGCGGTGCGAAAGTCGGAGACCTTGACGCCAAGATATTCATGGTGTTCGGCTTGATCGAATCGCTGTTGTTGTATTCGGTCGTTCGAAAAATTTCGCAGCCGGACAGAAAAAAGGACGCCGACAGGGTCGTGAGGCTCCTTCTCGAGGGCATTTGCGCTTGAAGCCGCTTGGGCTTTTGCGGCAAAGGCGGAGCAGGGTTTGGAGCGGATATTAAGTGCCGCCGGATCATTTTTAGAGTTTGAAATCGGCAGAGGGAATCCGCAGGGTTTAAGGTTGATTTTTTCATCGAAAAATTGCAGAGTGACCGGTCGCTCTGATCAGATACTCTCGCTTACAACAGATTGGCGCAAACGCCGACCGCATGTTCCGCTTGGCGGCTTGTTGCTATCTCGAGGACCACTGCGCGGCGGAGCCGTAACCAATTTTGGATTTTAGATTTTGGATTCAAGGGCTTAAAAGATAGCTGGTTCTGTTCACTTGCAAAGAAAGACGACACGAATTCGAAATTTCGAAAGTGAGGAGCACAGTAATCCCGAAACTAATTCGGCTGAGTCTATCAGAAAAGGAGGACCTTCATGAAAGCCGGAGTGAAATGGCCGACATTTGCGTACGAGGAATATTGCGGGCGAATCGAGCGAGCGAAACAATGCCTCGAAAAGCATGACCTGGACGCCATGCTGCTGTTCTCGCCGACGAACTGGTGGTATTACGCCGGCTTCCGGGACGCGGCGCAGATGCACAACGACGTATGGCGCAGTTGTCTGATCGTGTGCCGCGAGCGTGATCCCATTGCGGTGGTCCACGCCGCATTCCAGTGGTGTATCGCCACGATGTCCTACGTCGAAGACGTCCGCGTGTGGAGCGAGTCGGACCACTTCATGGTCCAAATGTTTCCGAACTCATTCTATGAACTTTTCTTCGGCACGATCGAAGAGCTGGGGCTGGCAAATAAGACCCTTGGCATCGAGACCGGGCCCGACATCGAGACGTATCTCTCCTTTGATGAGTATGAGATGATCAAACAGAGGCTGAACCAGGCTCGAATAGTCAGCGCCGACAAGGCCATCTGGGATCAGCGCATGATAAAGACGCCGTTCGAGCAGGCCCTGATACGCGAGGGCTCGCGCCGCGCCTGCGAGTGCGTGCGCGGCGCATACGAGACCATCAGGCCCGGCGTGAACGAGCTTGATGTCCATCGCGCCTTCTGGAGGAAAGCCGTCGAGCTGGACATGATAGAAGCCCCGTACCACGGGACGTGGCTGTGTTTCTCGAGCAACAAGGACGAGGTAATGGGGGTTGACCGCTGGATAACGGGGCCCGTCGACCGGATCATTCAGGAGGGCGATCAAGGACTGTGCGACTGCGGGCCGACATACAAAGGCTATCAGCTTGATTTTCAGAGAACCTTCTATGTGGGCGAGCCGCCCCTGGACATGGTGCGTTACCATGATATCGCGACAGAAGCGCATCTGGAAACCGTCGCCATGATGAAGCCGGGAGTCCGCATGTGCGACTTATTCCAGAAATCACTCGATGCGCTCAAAAAGCGGGATTATGAGCACCCGCACATCATCTCATTCATCGGACATCAGGAAGGCCTCTCGAATCACGAGCCGCCGTGGGTGACGGCGGCTGAGGAAACGCCGCTCCAGCCGGGAATGGTAGTAGCCATCGAGATAGGCGCCTTCGATCCGAACCGGGAATACTTCGGCGGAATGCCGGAAGACATCATTCTCATTACCGAAAACGGACACGAAAACCTTACGGCATCCTTATCGCATAAGCTGTGGGTTGCGAAGTAATGGCA
Organism: Candidatus Abyssobacteria bacterium SURF_5; assembly: GCA_003598085.1. Taxonomy (NCBI): domain Bacteria; kingdom Pseudomonadati; phylum Candidatus Hydrogenedentota; class Candidatus Abyssobacteria; species Candidatus Abyssobacteria bacterium SURF_5. The sequence goes on along the minus strand of QZKU01000072.1, from coordinate 762 downwards.
GGTGTCGCCGCGGCTTGTCTTATCGCAGGACGGCATAGGTTTGCGACGGTGTTGTTTGTGTTTTCTTCAGTGCCGGCGGCGGTTAATTGTCTTTGGCGAATATGAGGATGAAGTGAGACAAGCGGATATTCCTACTCATCTTGCCTCGGCGGCACCTTTCGTATGGCATAGAAGCCAAGCGCCAGTGCAAGGATGATCGCCGCGACGCCGAACAACGAGCCGGCGTCCATTTCCTTCAGGTCCAGGATGATGACTTTTCGCGCCATGGCGATGACTGCGACCATAATGATTACATCTACGTGGACCGTTCTCCGGTCGAGATATATCTTGATGGTTTCCATAAGCTCGACGCCAATCAGCACCATCAGGAAAAAGCCGAACACGGTGAGCATTTCTTCGATATTAAGCAGCAGAAAGGGCGGCCTGATCATTTCTTGAACGAGGACGACGCCCAACTCGATCGTCGTCAGGAAGACGACGAACACCATCATTGCCAGCAGCGCAAAGACGACAGCATGTTCGAACCAGCTCAGGAAAGATTTCACCGTTTCCTCCACGGATAAAGGCACGCGCATGTCAACGTTGACGTGGCGGCGCTGCCGCCCTTTTTTTGGCATCAGCATATCAGAAAGCGCGGGGTATTGCCATCGACAGGCGCCCGGACCAGCGATTCCGCAACCCGACATTCGGAAGTGAGTGAAAGGGCACAAAGACAGGGTTTTTATGGTGAAAGAGGAATAGAGCAATGTCGCAGAGGGTATT
>QZKU01000071.1 GCA_003598085.1 Candidatus Abyssobacteria bacterium SURF_5 | reverse complement strand
AGTATCCTCTTCAGACACTCGATATACAGGATTTAGTTCATGCTTTTCAATTATTTATGACTTTTTCTCACCCACAAATTCTCATGAGGACCCAAAAAAGTTTTATTGTGTCTTGCGCATTCCGGAAACCGTGTTAGATTTAGTTTAACTCTGCGGTGATTTAACCAAGGAAACCAACAGCGGCGGTCAATGAAAGCGATCATTTCCCTGCAGGTGCGAGCGGATTACAGTGGAACAGCGGAATCGATCAGGCTGCGGTCATTGAGATTTTGGGATAGTCTGAACGAAAGTCAGCGGCGGATCTCGCAAAGACTTCGCAGAGGATCAAGCCCGCATTTCAAGCGGATGCTCCTACCTCATCATTCTTCAACGTTGCGGTAATTGAAAAACGAATGTTTTAACATTGCTTGGAGAAGCATGCGAGCCACGCATTGGGTCGGCGAAATGCGATGCGGTATTTGACGGATTGCCTTTCACGTTTGGAGCATCAATTATGTTCAATGCTCTGCAAATCTTTAAGTATTGCGGATAAAGAAGCGCAGGTTCAATGTGATGCCTGCGTTGAAAATACAGGATGCTTTTGCTAAGGACAGAAGAGGTGAAAGGAAGGGCAGTTGAATGAGAAAACGAGCAGGAGGAATCATGGGAAAAAGGCAATGGTGGCAGTTCATAGTTCTGGCGATATTGTTTCTTGTCGTCCCGTCCTCGGCGGCGCTGGCCGTCGATTTGACCGTGACAGGGTCGGACGGACTCGCGGTGAGCGAATATCGCTGGCTGATCGAGGAGGATGCCACATACAATGTGGTTCCGGGCGTGATCGACCCGCATACGCTGGCGGTGAAATTCCACACCAGCTATATGCCGGTTGTCGAGAGCGGGGATGAGACGACCCCGCCGGCCCTCGCGCTCGACGCGACCAAGTACTATTATGTGTCCATTCTTCCCGACGCCGGCTACACGATTGGCGGCGCTCGTTTTGCGGGCGATGCCGCGTCAGTCGAGGTCACTGTCAACAAGCTGCCTCTTCCCACGGCGCAAATCAGCATTTTCGTTTTTGAGGATAGTCAACCGATTAATAATGCACCCGACACTCCCGGCGAACTTGGACTGGAAGGCTTCGAAGTGATTGTTGGGGAAGCGGGCGGCCGCTACGGCATTTCCGGCGGCCGTATCATGCTGGACGCGTTCGGCAACATGCTCGGAACCGAATATGACGCTGACGGCAACGTAATCTCGATGGGCACCGGCACGATATTAACGGATGCGAACGGCGAGGCGCTGATTAAATATCTTCCGCCGGGGAAATATGGAATTCAAATCATTCCGCCGGAGGGCGAGCAGTGGGTGCAAACATCGACCATCGAGGGGACAAAGACTATTGATGCATGGGTGAAGGCGAACGAGCCGCCGTACTTCAGGGAGTTCGGCCCCCCCGGCTGGCATGTATTCGTGGGATTCGTTCGGCCGATGCACGACACTACTGTCCTTGACGGCAGCAGCACCATAAGCGGGCGGGTCGTCAATCTCCATAACTCGCGCCCGCCTGATTATACCTTTTTCCCAGGCGTGCCTTTTGCGCACACAACGCCCTGGATCGGCTTGAATGATTTGTCGGTTGGATTGGGCGTAGGCGTTCACGCAGCACGAGGCAATGAGGACGGCACGTTCTCAATTCCCGATGTGCCACCGGGCGATTATCAGCTTGTCATATGGGATGATTATCTTGATCTGCTCATTGCGAGCCTCGGCGTTACCGTTCCCGAGGGCGGCGGCGACGTGGTGCTCGGGGACGTTCCCGTTTTCAATTGGTTCACCGGCTTACAGCATTACACCTTCTACGATGAGGACGAAGACGGGTTTTGGGACGACACCGAAGTCGCTTTGCCCGAACAGGCCGTTAACCTCCGCTGGAGGGACGGCACAATGTATCAATCGTTTCCGACCGATTTGGAGGGATTCGTTCCATTCGACGAGGTCTTTCCGTTCTTCAACTGGCTGGTGGCCGAAGTCGATTTCCTCCGGTACAAGGCAACCGGTGTAACCGTTGTTGTTGATGACGGCGGAATGATCGACCCGCTCGATCCATGGTCATTTGGCGGGATATTGACGCCGCAGCCGCAATCAGAGACGGGCGGCGGCCCCTACCGCACCGAGACCGGACCGGCCCTGGTCGAAGCATTTCAGGGATTCCTCGGCCAGACCAGCGTAATGCTGTGGGGTAAGAAGAACTACGGCCCGGGTGAAAACGGCGGCATTTCAGGCATTATTTACTATGCGACCACCCGCGCCGAGAACGATCCTCGTTACGGCGCAGGCGAGCCTTGGGAACCGGGCATCCCGCGTGTTCAGGTGAACCTGTACCAGGACAGCATCATTGACGGCCAAATCGATGATATCAATGGAGTCGCCGGGATTCAGCTTGCCGACGTCGACAATTATCCGTTCGGCTGGTCGAACGGAGACCCGATGGGCGCCGAAGATGAAGAGCGTAGCGGAAACGACGGCGTCTTTGATCTTGGCGACGCTATACTGTTTACAACGACTGATAGCTGGGACGATGACATCCCCACGGGATGCCAGGGCGAGATCTTTTACGCCCACGGGGAGCCGACCGATTGCTACGACGGCCTGCGCAATTTCAACCAGGTGCGTCCGGGTGTTTTTGACGGCGGCTACGCGTTTGGCCCACAGCTCGATGATGGGTCATATCTTCCGAGCGGAATGTACATCGTTGAAGCGGTTCCGCCTCTGGGCTACGAACTCGTGCAAGAAGAAGATAAGAACGTAGACTTCGGTGATGAATACACTGTCCCGCTCGCGCTTCCGCCGGTGTGCGTGAACTATGACGAAAATGGCGGTCTCGGACATCTCGTTCCCGGTGAACTCACGCTATTCCCGGGGATTGAAGCTCCTTTTGCGGGGACCTATCGGCCTGCATGTGACCGCAAGCAGGTCGCGCTTACGGAAGGAAGAAACACGGCGGCTGATTTTTTCATGTTCACTGAGGTGCCAATTGCAGCCCACTTCAAGGGCATGATTCTCGATGACACTGCGAACGAATTCGATCCGAATTCGCCTCAATTCGGTGAAAAATACGCGCCCCCGTGGATGCCGGTTTCCATCCGAGACTGGACGGGGCGAGAAATCGGAAGGGTTTATTCGGACGAGTGGGGTACCTATAATGGATTGGTTCCATCAACCTATACGGTTAATATAGCTTCGCCGAGCGGGGTCTCGCCCAGCATGATAACCGTGTGCTTGAATCATCCTGGTCCGATTCCTGATCCCAACAATCCCGGGCAGTTTATTACGGACCCGCATTTCAACCCGCAGTACAGCCAGTTCTGCTACACGTTCCAGTACATGCCCGGAGCAACGACGTATCTTGATACGCCGGTTGTTCCGGTGGCGGCCTTTGCCGGGCCGGATCAATTCCCGCTCGATTGCGAATTTCCGGACGGCACTCCGCAAATCAACCGGGTATCGAATCTAAGCAGTCAGGGGCCTTACCTGGCCTCGACGCCCGCCGATATCATTATTGAGTCAGTTGGTCCAAAGGATGTCCCGAATCCTCAATATGACGGCCCGGGCGGGGTGAATCCAAAGACTATCATACGCGATTATGGCTTCGGGAGCATCGCCGGCGAAGTTAGAATCGGAGACGTTGCGCTTACCAACATCCGCTGGCGAGCCGACGGCCAATATATACGGGCGACCGTGCCCGCCGGAACACAGAGCGGCCAGTTAATGGTCACGCGAGGCGACAACGGTCTGTCCACTCCTGTCGGACTTACCGTCACAATTGGAGGATCGGCGCCCATAGCCGTTTCCGCAGGAGGTTCTATACAAGCAGCCATAGACGCGGCGGCGCCCGGCGATTTGATCATAGTCGGTCCGGGAACATACGAAGAAATGGTTATCATGTGGAAACCGGTCCGGCTGCAAGGCTGGGGCGCAAACTCGACGATAATCAACGCGATCCATGAGCCAGCCGAGAAACTGCTAGCATGGCGGCAAAAGATGGATTCACTGATTGCGGCTGGGGATATCACTCTGCTGCCCGCGCAAGCGGCCTTGCCGAATACCCTCTTCACAGAGGAAGGCGCCGGCATAGCCGTGTTCGCAAAAAACGCCCCACCTGAAGAAGGCGGTTTCGGACCCAATCCCAATGCCCGCATTGACGGATTCACGGTCAGGGGCGCAGTGGTCGGCGGCGGCGTAATGATCAACGGTTACGCTCACTATCTCGAAGTCAGTAACAACCGCGTCATAAACAATCAAGGAGTATACTGCGGGGGGATACGGTCCGGTCATCCGACTCTGACCGTAACGCCCGAGCAGATATACGAGCCGGCGCATAACGGAAACCTCAACATCCATCATAACCACGTAACTCAAAACGGCGGCCTGAGCGAAGCCGGCGGCGGAGTCCTCATTTCGACCGGCAGCCCGTTCTACCGCATAACAGACAATGTTATTTGTGGAAACTTCACAATGGGCGAAGGCGCCGGCATTGCTCATGTGGGATTGAGCCAGGGCGGTTTGATTGAGAATAACCGCATCCTCTTTAATCAATCCTTTAACCAAGGCCTGAGCGTATCCGGCGGAGGAATCGCCGTATTGGGCGGGTCTCCTCTCGGCGGGCCCGGCAGCCTGAGCACCGGCACCGGCTCCGTCACGATCAACGGAAACCTGATTCTGGGGAATCTGGCGGGCGCCGGAGACGGCGGCGGAATTCGTCTTGCCCGTACGAACGGTCTTGACGTTGCGCTGGCGCCAAATTCAAGTTTGTGGCATCAGATTCAGGTCTTTAACAACATAATTGTGAATAACGTCGCCGGACTTGCAGGCGGCGCGATTTCGCTGCAGGATGTGGCAAATTGCCAGATTATTCACAATACGCTGACCAACAACGACAGTACTGCGACCGCGGGGCTGGCTTTTGAGCCGGGCAGTCCAAACCAGTCAACGCCGCAGCCCGCCGGCATTGTAGCTCGTGCGCACAGTCCTGAACTCCAGGCTGCATTTCCAGCCGGACTCGAGCAGGAGTTCTCGAATCCGTTGCTGGCAAGCAATATCATTTGGCACAATCGCACCTTCTACTTTGTGATCGACGACACATTGACACCGCCCTACCGGCTCTTGCCCGATGTCGGCGCAGGTCAGGCGCCCGCTTATGACGACCTCGCGGTTGTCGGAACGGAGACCCCGCAGTCGCTCAACCCGCTGTACTGCGTGTTGACGGATACAACCGGCTACAGCGGCACAAATATCAGCGCGGATCCTGATTTCCTGAGCGAGTATGTGAACGGCGCAAAAAACCAGATAATAATTCCAGAGACGACCACGATTCAAGCGGCGCCCGCCTTTGATGAAGGCGGCAACTTCATCGATGTGCGGTTCGGGCCGCTTACGTTGATCGATCCCGCTACGAATTTACCGTTCGGTGACTATCACCTTGCGGCAGGATCCCCTGCGATTAACAGAGGAGTAGTTCGTCCTGGAGTTCCATCCGCTCTTCTGCGTGATTTTGACGGGCAAAACCGTCCAAACGGCGCTCTGCCCGATCTCGGAGCAGACGAGTTCTATCCGTAATGAAAATTGACTCCGCCGCCGGCACAATCCGGCGGCGGGGCCGCGAAAAGATTAAAAAAGGAGAACCAGAATGAAAAAGAAGATTCCGAGCCTGGTACTGAGCCTGGCGGTGCTGGTTATCTTCTCCTGGAGCCGGCCCGCCCTCTCAGACGTTTTCATCCAATGCCCGACCGATAATTGGGAGGCGGAGCAGGCGGCTGGCGAAGACCTGGACGCCGACGGCGTTGTCGATTATCAGGACGACAACGTGGTATGTATTCACCTGACCGGCGGGGATGGCTTTACGACGATGGCGGACGGCTACCCTCAATACATGTTCGGGTTTGGCGATGTCACGGGTATGCCTGCCGGCATGGTGATGATGCACGGCATGCTTGCCGCCAATTCCCCTGCCCCTCTGATTGCGGTGAAGGAGGGCAATGAAGTGTACCTCAATCTGACAAATGTCGGCATGATGGTACGCCCCGATCTGTTCGACCCGCACACCGTGCATTGGCACGGTTTCCCGAATGCGTCCGCCGTGTTTGACGGCGTGCCGGACGCCTCGATCAGCATCAACATGGGTTCGACGTTGACTTATTATTATGTGGCGCCTGAACCCGGAACATATATCTATCACTGCCACGTCGAGGCGACCGAGCATATGCAGATGGGCATGCTGGGTAATCTCTACGTGACGCCGGCGCAGGACGGCGCGCCCATCGGAGGATTCACCCAGTTCGCCTACAACGATGGTGACGGCTCCACAGGCTATGATGTCGATTATGTTCTTCAGTTTATCGACTTCGATAAGCAATTTCACGACGCCAGTTATTATGTTCAGCCGCTGCCGTTCGCGCTGATGGAAGACGACTATCACATGATCAACGGAAGGGGCTATCCGGATACAGTGAATCCGAATCCGATCGATGGGACGGATCCCGAAGGCGGAGTCTATCCCGGCAGCCAGAATGTGTCCTCCCTTATCGAGGCGCAGGTAGGCGATACGATCCTTCTGCGGATGTCAAGCCTTTCCGTAACGAAGTTCCATACCATCACCACTCTGGGTATCCCAATGAGAGTTGTGGGGCAAAATGCGCGCCTTCTCAGAGGTCCGACCGGGCTCGACCTGTCGTATTACACGAATTCTGTCACGCTCGGCGGAGGCGAGTCGATAGACGTCATTCTCGATACCGATGGGCTGGCCCCCGGCACATATTTCCTGTACTCGAGAAATCTGGATGATCTCAATAATGATGCAATGGATCGCGGCGGCGCCATGACGGAAATCCGGCTGACAAGCGCGCCGTAATGAGAAGGAGGAAATCGATGAACACTGTATGCATAAGGAGATATGGGCCGGCGTTGCTGTTTGGAGTAGCCCTGCTGCTGTCCATTGTTTCACCCGGCTGGGCGGAGATTCCCGGAGTCAACGGTCCCATATTGAATTGTACTGCGAAAGCCGACTACATCACTTTGGGAGACGGCTTGACATTACAGATCTGGGGGTTTGCCCCTGGAAACGGTCGAGCCCAATATCCCGGCCCTACGGTTTTTGTGAACCAGGGTGAGACCGTGATAGTAAACCTCACGAATGATCTGGCGGAGCCGGTATCCATGATTTTCCCCGGACAGGCGAATGTCGTCGCAACTGAAGTGACTCCGCCGACAGCGGCGGGTCTCGTGACACTCGAGGCGCTTCCGGGCGGCACGGTCTCCTATACCTTCGAGGTTACGGAGCCGGGCACCTATTGCTATCAAAGCGGCACGAATATGGACAAACAGATACCGATGGGGCTGTTTGGGGCGCTGATAGTGCGGCCCAGCGTCGCGCCATTCAATGACGGCAAGCACGCATACAACCATGAGGATTCGGCCTTTGACCGCGAATTTCTTTTTCTCCTGAGCGAGATGGATATTGTCCACCAGGAGATGGTTGAATTCGGCGAGCCAATCGACACGACCACTTTCTTCCCCGTCTATTGGTTCATCAACGGGCGTAATGCTCCCGATACAATGTATCCCGCGGGTGTCCCGTGGCTTCCCACCCAGCCTTACAATTGCATGCCCATGATAATGCCGGGCGAGAAGATGCTCATGCGAGTCATCGGCATCGGGCGCGACCTGCACCCGTTCCATTATCACGGCAACCATGCTCGCATTATCGCAAAGGATGGGAGACTGCTGTCGAGTGTGCCCGGTGCAGGCGCCGACCTGAGCCATGATCTCTTTACCATCCAGTCGACACCCGGAAACACCTTCGACGCCATCTTTCAATGGACCGGAAGAGGGCTTGGCTGGGATATCTACGGGACAGGGCCGGGCTATGAACACGATTGCATGGACATGGACGGCGATGGGTACGATGATATGACGTACGAATATTGCGCGGACCACGGGAAGTCTTTCCCCGTCATATTACCAGCTCAACTGGAGCTGACATTCGGTGGGATGTGGAGCGGCAGCCCGTTCCTTGGAGACTCGGGTTCTCTTCCTCCGGGACAAGGGGGATTGAATCCGATGGCGGCTTTCACATTCATGTGGCATTCACACACAGAAAAGGAAATGGTCAACAACGACATTTTCCCCGGTGGAATGATGACCATGATGATGGTCATGCCGCACGGCTCGATGGCCATGGAATAGATAGGAGAAGACAATGCGAAAGATAAGACTGACAGACTTTTTGGTCCTCTTCTCGGCCATGGTCATTTCGTTGGTCATGGCCGCGACCTCCCATGCGGCGCCGGTGAGTTATGATCTTACCGCCGATGATGTCACCATTAACATGCCAGACGGCGCCCCTATCCTGATGTGGGGGTTTGGGCTGACGGGCAGCGGAACGATCGGAGTTCCGGGCCCCGTCCTCGAGGCAAACGAGGGCGATGACCTCACAATCAATCTAACGAACAACCTGCCCGAAGCGGTCACCATCATTATTCACGGCCAGCGAATCACATCGCCGACGCCGGTAATGGTGGATGGTCGGGTAATGTCGTTCGTGCCGGAAACCGCCAGCTTCACTTTTCCGGACCTCAAGGCCGGAACATACCTCTATGAGAGCGGCACCCATCCGGCGAAACAAGTGCAGATGGGGCTGTACGGCGTGCTTATAGTTCGGCCCGCGACTGCCGGACAAGCTTACAACGATCCTGTCTCCGCATATGACCAGGAGGAGGTCCTGGTGTTCAGCGACATCGATCCACTCCTCCACGCGGCCGTACAAAACGGCACCTATGGAACCGCCGCATATCCGAGCACGGTGGACTATCGGCCGCAGTATTTCCTCATCAATGGGAAGGCGTATCCGGACACCGAGGCGATTGCGGCCGCAACCGGTGAGAGAGTCCTTTTGCGCATGGCGAACGCCGGCCTGAAATCATATGAGCCGATGATAAATGGGCTGCGCGCAAACGTCATCGCAGAGGACGGGAATCTCTTGCCGTTCCCGGTGGACGCCGTTGCCATCCCGCTCCATGCCGGGAAAACGTCTGATGCAATAGTCATTCCTTCTTCGCCGAGCCAATACGCGCTATTTGACCGGCGCCTCAATTTGACTAATGCTGGAGCAACGGGTGTGGGCGGCATGCTGACCTACATAAACGCAAGCGGGGTCACCCCCGTGACGGTCACATTCGTCTCGGCAGGCGCTCAAGACGGGTGGCTGGGAGAATCTCTCACCCAGGCCGATGTGGGACAATTTGCCGATGCAACCATTGCAAATGCGAGCGCATTGAGGATTGGAGATCAATTCGTTTCCGCTCTTCTGGTCGAGCCGCAACTGAAATCGATCGTCTCCTTCGATACCTCAAGTCTCCCCGACGGCGCGACAATACAAGCGGCGACGCTCCGACTCATACGTGGTGGCGTTGCAGGTATAAACCCATTTACGACTCATGCCCCCTGTTATGTGGATATAGTCACCGGATCGTTTGGCGGGAATCCGGCTCTTGCTCCGAGCGACTTTCAGGCCGCAGCGACAGCTGCGCAGGTCGCGGTTATGAGTAATCCAGCAGTCAATGGTGCTGCATCCGAAGGTTTGCTCAATGCTGCGGGCCTTGCGGCCATCAACAAAATCGGGCTTACGCAACTGAAAGTATATTTTGCAGTCGACGACAATGATGATGGGACGACGGATGCAATCGGCTTTTTCTCGGGAGAAAATGCCGTTCCGGCAAATCGACCGGTGCTTGAGGTCACCTATTTACCGTAATATCTGGACGAGCCACGGGAAGGGATGCTCTTGCGGCATCCCTTCCCCGACCCTCTATGAAAACGTTTTCGGATGGAGTATTATGTTGTCATGAATTATCAAAGAATCTATTCTAAGCTGCTGCCGATTCTTTTGATGATAGTATGCTTCGGCTGCGCCAGCGCAAAACCGGCCCCGTGTGATGCAAGAAGGAACTATTGCCCCAGCGCAAATTTGGCCGTGAAAGACGAACCCGTCCTTGCCGAGCAGGCACAAGATCAGGAGTTCGGGATCGAAGTGGTGAGCGTCAGACTGACCGCGGAAAATCACCTGATCGATTTTCGGTATCGCGTCCTGGATCCGGAGAAGGCCTCAGATATCTTCGATCGACAGAATCCTGCTTATCTTGTCGACGAAGCATCGGGCGACAGGCTTACCGTTCCGCGCATGGCTAAAGTCGGGCCGCTCCGCCAGACGAACTTCAACCCCGACGCGAAGCGGGTGTATTTCATCCTCTTCAGCAACACGGGCGGCATTATTCATCCCGGCAGCCTCGTTAGTTTAGAGGCGGGAAATTGCAGAATTAACCATCTGATTGTTGAATAATCCTCATTTCAAATCCTCCATTCGACCGCTCTGCTCGCGAACGGTCCGCCTTGCGCGACACATCTTTTCGGTCCCAGTCGTCCCTTTCTGCCGGTTGCGTTTGATTTCATCAAGATTAACTCGTATAATTCAAGTAGAGGGGCATGAAGAACCGGGCGCCCACGCAGGCGCTACATCTTGTAGCCGCATGAACAAAGGAGTTGACGGTTATACATACAAATAATTCAAGCGGGGAAAAGAAGGCGATTCTGGTCGGTGTACAGACCTCCCGCGAAGAAGCATGGATGATAGAGGAATCTCTAGCCGAGCTTGCCGAACTTGCGCGAACGGCCGGCCCGCAGGTTGTCGGCTCTGTGGTCCAGGCAAGGCCTGTACCTGACAGCGCCCTCTATATTGGCCGGGGCAAAGCAAAGCATATTGCCGAGCTCGTTGATCAACTTGAGGCGGACCTGGTAATATTCGATGGCGAGCTTTCCCCCGCTCAGCAGAGGAATCTGGAGGATCTGATCCCATGTCGAATTATCGACAGGACCCAGTTGATTCTGGATATTTTTGCCCAACGCGCCGAGACGAAAGAGGGCAAGATACAGGTGGAACTTGCCCAACTTGATTACCTTTTGCCCAGACTTGTCGGGCATGGCGTGACGATGTCGCGACTTGGCGGCGGTCGAGGCGGCGCGCGCCGCGGACCTGGTGAAATGAAACTCGAGGTTGATCGTCGCCGTATCCGGGACAGGATATCAAAGCTGAAGCGCGACTTGGAGCAGGTTCGGCGCCACCGCGACGTTCAGCGCAAGCGCAGGATCAGCAATGACGTGCCAAGCGCGGCCATCGTCGGCTATACCAATGCGGGAAAATCTTCGCTGCTCAATGCGGTCGCTGACGCCGATGCCTTTGTCGAGGACAAGCTATTCGCCACGCTTGATCCTCGCTCGCGCAAAGTTGGACTGCCGAATGGCCAAACGGTGATTTGCGTCGACACGGTGGGCTTTATTCAGAAATTGCCGCATACCCTGATTGCCGCATTCCGGGCAACGCTCGAGGAAGCAGTATACGCGGACATCATTATCCTTGTGGTAGACGTTAGTAGTCCCTATTTTCAGGAGCATATACGAGTCGCCAAAGACGTGCTTCACGATCTCGGGGCGGCCGACAAGCCCATTATCACCGTCTTCAACAAAATCGACTTGCTAGCCGACCCCATCATTGCATCCAATATAGCTGAACATGTGCCCGAAAGCGTGTCGGTCTCCGCCGCCACGGGTGCAAATATCAATCAATTGCTCGAACTGATTGCGCGCATTTTGTCGTCCCGGCGAGAGCGCGTCGAGCTGGTAATTCCACAAAGCAGATCGGAGCTTGCCGCCATGGTTCAGCAGCGGGGTGCTGTTCTGGAGAAGCGGTATGAGGATGGCAACATCGTCCTTGTTGCGGAATTGGACAAGCCGATAGCGGCGCAGTTGGGCGAATTTATAAAGAGGCGGCATCGTGAATCTGAGGATACGAGTAGGCGCCGTTTGTCGGCAAGATGACGATCTGCTCCTTGTCGAGCATGAGAAGGATGGCAGGCGGTACTTCCTTCTCCCGGGTGGAGGCATGCGGCAAGGCGAGCCGGCCGAAGAGGCGGTCGTCCGTGAAGTATACGAGGAGACAAGCATTCGGGTAAGAACGAAGAGGCTGATTTCCGTCTGTGAGAGTCTGGCGCCCGATCAGGAGAGACATATCGTTCATTTCCTTTATGAGACGGAATATGTCTGTGGGGAGCCCGGCGTCTCGCAGGACCCCCGCGTACGGCGATCGCTGTTTACCCCCATTTCTTCACTCGACCGCATAGAATTGCGACCGCCGGTTCAGCACTGGCTCCGGGAGCGCCTGCTCGACGGCTTTTCGAAAGACTTGGAACATTTGGGCGCCTTGTGGGTTTGAGTCGATCCTTTCCCGCCAGAAGAGGCATCTTGAAATCATGATAATCGACCTGCACTGCCACACCGTTTATTCAGGCGACAGTAACCTGGAGCCCGAACAACTCATAGAAACTGCCCGACGGAAGGGTATTGAAGCCGTTTGTATCACGGAGCACGATTCGTATCTGGCGTCTGAACCGGCCGAAGAGGTGGCTGAGAAGATGCGGTTTCCGATATTTCGAGGAGTCGAAATCAACACGAATTGGGGCCATATTCTTGCCTTCGGCCTCAGGGATGATGCCTGGCGGGAGAACGGTTATTACACCAACATCGAGACCGTCAGGATTGAGATACAGAAATGTGGGGGAATTTTGATTCCATCTCACCCTTTCCGCGTCGTCGGCTCCGCGTCGGCGCAGGCCCATCTTTTCTCAATGAAATTCATTGCAGCCGTTGAAGTATTGAATGGCGAGAACACTCCCCGAGAGAATCAATTGGCCAGAAGCGCCTGGCAAAAGCTGGGTATTCCTGGAACGGGCGGCAGCGACTGTCATTACGTTTCGAAGGTGGGTGCATGCGCGACGTGGTTCCAAAACCCGGTTCATTCACTCGAGGAACTTATCCGGGAAATCCGGTCCGCTCGTGTCGCACCTGCTTATCCGGCGCGTGATGGTTCGTATACTGTTTTGACCGGCTAACGCGACTTATGAGGATGTTCGATGGACCTGAACCAGATGAGAGAAGCGGCTGAGAGCATCGCGAGGGCGGCTATAGAAGCGGTCAAACCGGAGGTGTTAATTCCGAGAGCGGTATCTCTGGACGGGTCGTTGCTCAGGGTTCATGACCTGAGGATCGACCTCAGTCACTACCGCAGAATCATCGTAGTCGGCGCAGGGAAGGCAACTGCCGCCATGGCCCACGCGCTTGAGGGTCTCCTTCAAGAACGAATATCAGGCGGAGTCATCGTTGTCCCGTATGATCTGGCGAGCCCATTAAGAAATATTGAGATTTTTGAAGCGGGGCACCCAATACCCGATGAACGCGGTTTTGCCGGCGCGCAGGCCCTGCTTTCTTTGCTCCGGCACAATGCGGCTGAGAATGTTTTGTTCGTCTGCCTGATTTCCGGCGGGGGCTCTGCGCTCCTCCCCTATCCCGCCGAGGGTGTCAGCCTTTCGGACAAGCAGTCCACAACCAAATTGCTGCTCGAATGTGGCGCAACGATAGCAGAATTGAACACCGTTCGCAAACATCTCTCGAAAGTAAAAGGGGGACAACTTGCGCGCGCCGCAGCGCCCGCCCGTGTTATTTCGATCATAATTTCCGATGTGATCGGCGACCGGCTCGAGACCATAGCCTCCGGCTTGACCGCGCCCGATCCGTCAACTTTTTCGGATGTGGCGGCGATACTTCGGAAGTACAAAATTTGGGATAAAGTGCCTGATTCGGTTCAACGCCTTGTGGAGAGGGGGATGCGGGGGCATATTCCTGAAACTCCCAAACCGGATGATGATTGTTTTGCGAAGGTGGACAATGTTGTAATTGGCAACAACCGCAAAGCCTTACAAACTGCCGCAGAATCAGCCCGTTCGCTCGGCTTCCATTCCTTGCTGCTCACTTCGCGCATAGAAGGCGAGGCGAGGGACGTTGGCACCGTATTTGCATCTATTATTAAAGAAGTCGAACTTTCTGGTCAGCCGGTGAGCCCGCCGGCCTGTCTCTTGGCGGGCGGCGAGACGACGGTCACAATTCGGGGCGTTGGGAAAGGTGGCCGGAACCAGGAATTGGCGCTTTCCGCCGCCATCGGTTTAGCGGAGGCAAATAAGGCGGTAATCGCTGCTATTGGGACTGACGGGGCGGATGGTCCAACGGATGCCGCCGGGGCAATAGTTGACAACTCAACCATTTCCAAGGCATGCGAACGGGGCCTTGATCCGATGGATCATCTCAATCGAAACGACTCGTACAGTTTTCATCGGTCGACCGGCGACTTGCTCTTTACCGGGCGAACCGGCACGAACGTGATGGATTTGCTTATCGGACTGGTCTGTTAGGTTTCGGAGCGTATACTGTAGAGAATGCAAAATCTGGCAGCGGGGCGAAAAATGAGAACCTCCACCCATCTTCGTGCAGGTGCTGTTCTTGTTGCAGCATTTGCGGCTGCCACTATCTACACTTCACCCATTCATGCCGCTGCGGTTGAAACGCCCGCCGGCAAGCGAATTCCCGGGAAAATCATGGATGAAGGCGAAAAGAGCTACAAGATCGGGACAGAGCTGCCGGGCGGCGGGCGCATAATTTATAACGTCGATAAGGGGCGCGTCGATCCTCATGGGACCGTCCCGGGCAAGGGCAGAATCGAAGACATCAAGGGAAAAGCCGACATTAAGAAGGCAGGCACTACGCGATTAGTTCCCGCCGGCAAAAATATGATCGTCAACCCGGGAGACCAGATCCAGACTTCCCCGGGAGCCGAAGTAGTGGTTACTCTGGAGAATCTTGCCATCAGCGGGATTGGAGGTAACACGACGTATACTCTCAAGTCGTTGGAAGTAAACCCGGAGACGAAATCAACGCAAGTGCAGGTTGATTTGTCGAAGGGGAAATTATGGTCGGAGGTCGGCCGGCTGAAAACAAAGGATTCCAGTTTCATAATAGAGACGCCAGCCGCAGTTACCGGTGTGCGCGGCACGGTTTTCCGGATAGAGGCTGAGCCTGAAACGCAGAGCACGAGTGTTTCGGTGATATCAGGCGAGGTTGCAGTCAGCTCAAAGGGAATGGAGGCGCCTGAAGTTTTGATCGCCAACAAACAGGCATTGAAGGTGACAGCCGGATCGGAACCCGCCAAATTGACCGCCACGGAGCTGCTACAGCACATTGTCCTTCTGGTCGAGGAATGGACGAAACAATCCGAGTACTTTCAGGCGATTACCGCACTGGCCGGTATAGGCGAGGTCGAGCAAATTGAAGTTGAACCGGCTCTGCCAGAGGCGCAGAGGCAACGCGTTTATGATGCGATACAAGCAGGTTGGGAAAAGGCTTCAGAAGATTTCTTTCAACTGGATAAGGCCCTGAAAATGTTTTATCTCGATTTTGCGAGGTTCCCAACTACCGAAGAGGGACTCAAGGCGCTTGCCCATAGTACGGGGTTGTCCCAATGGAACGGCCCATATACTGACCCGCAAAATTTGGTTGATCATTACGGCGAGCCGTATCAGTATGTTCTGTCGCGTGATCCGTACGGCAATACCATGGCCGAGATAACCACGTTCGGCTACGATAAGAAGCCCGGCACTAGGGATGATCGCAGAAAAATCATTACCGAAGAAGATGCCCGCCGGTGGGAAGACACCAAGAGTTATCGGTGACACGGGGAAGAAGAAAAAAGCTTCGCGCGTATTATATCCGATATGATTCCGTCGATGCGGCTGCGTCAGCGGCGGCTGTTCTTTGGTTCATGGTGATGCTGCCGCTCTCCTGGAGCTTAAACAAGATACCGTTTGCCCTCGCCATACAGCGGAGCATAATAGGAGCAACATTTCTATACCTGCTTGTCTCTGTGTTGCTGGTCATCGTTATCCGGACGGCGATCGGAGCCAGCGGGCACAGGAAAAAGGAGACAGAGGCGGCTGTCGTGCGCCAGGTGAGCATCCCGGACTTGTCAAGGAGAGAAGCGGGATAATTCATGCCGATCGCGAACTGTGAAAAATGCGGCTCATTATATTTGCGAACCGACAACGCGCTTTGCCCGGCTTGCATCGAAAAAGAGGAAACCGAATTTCAACTGGCCGTTGACTGGCTCAGAGAGAATCCGGGCCAGAACCTGGATGCGCTAAGCACAGCGACGGGTATTGCACGAGGTACTGTCCTTGGCTGGATCCGCGAGAGGCGGCTGATGTACAGTGGAAGCGGCGAAGCGACTTTCTGCAAAAGATGCGGGAGACAGGTGAATTCAGGCACTCTCTGTGATCAATGCGCATCTCTCTTTTCGAGCGATAATCCGACCAAATCTGCAACACCGACTAAAACCAACGGACATGAGAACAGGCACGGCGGCATGCATTATGTCCCGCGCAGACGTGGGCGCAGATAATTAGAGCGTGCGCCGATTCCTCCTAGCGGCAGAGACTCTTGAATTCGCAGATCCCGCATTTCTCCGGCTCGTTGCTTCTGGAATAATTCGCCATAACTATCTCCCGAGCATCAACGAGAAGCCGGCTTCGCACATCGGCAAGCTCATCATGGGAAAAATGATGCGTTACCTCTTCCCCGCTTGAAAGATAAAAGTTGCTTGTCAGCATGCCGGTGACCCCAAGGATTTCTTCCAGCGCCATCTTGTACAGGGCTAGCTGGAGTCTGTGATCATCAGGTTTTTTCAAGCCGCTCTTGTAATCAATGATCTTGAGGGAATCGCCTTCGCGTTGAACGTGGTCCACCGTGCCTTTCACGATGAACGTGAACCCTTCGGCGACGATCTTCCAATTGAATTCCTTTTCCTCGAACACAGTCTCCTTCTTGCTCAAGTGCGAATCCAGATATTTTTGAAGAAACTCGTGTCCGCGATTAAGGACTTGCCGGGGACAGTCAAGCGCGGGGCCCAAATCGTCCAGAATCTTGTGCGCGTTCATCTTTTGTTTTCGCTTCATCCCGCGGTGATAATACATCAGAGTCTGGTGCAATAAGTCGCCGAGCAATCGGCCGGCGCCATCGCCGAAATTGCCGTCAAAATCAAATTCATCTGTTGTCGCGAATCCGTAGACGTAGCGGAATGCATAGTGGCGGGGACATCGGCGGAAGAGAGCCAGCTTTGAGTAGCTGAATTCGGGAACAGGCGGTGCGGCGGGTGCAGCGGCTGGGCTGACAGGAACAATTCGTTCGACGGCCGTCGCCGTCGCGTCCAGTACTTGCTCGAGAGGAAGATCAATATTCGCGCCGGCGGCATGCGACACCTCCGCTGGCGCTGCGGTGTCCTCCTCGTCTGCGGCGTCTTCCAGAACGCTTGCCGTAATGCAGTGCTTCATGTTCGAGGCGAATGCTTGAAGTGTGGAGAAGAAGTCCTTTTCTTCTTCTTTCCGGGGGCCATATGCAGTGATGTACAGGAGATCGCGAGTGCGTGTCAGCGCCACAT
Organism: Candidatus Abyssobacteria bacterium SURF_5; assembly: GCA_003598085.1. Lineage (NCBI taxonomy): Bacteria > Pseudomonadati > Candidatus Hydrogenedentota > Candidatus Abyssobacteria > Candidatus Abyssobacteria bacterium SURF_5. Next base: position 5,444 of record QZKU01000071.1, on the reverse strand, counting down.
AGATGATTCGGTTTTCTTCCAGATACCGTCTCTCGCGCAGTTGTCTTTCGATCCGTCCGTAGCCGCCTTCATATCTTACAATGAAAGTGCCATCCGGGCGCCTTTTCACATAAATGCCAAAATCCTCATCATACCCAAAGTTGCCGCCGCGAAATCCAGTCGGGGTGACGCCGACCAGGAAAACGATCGGAAATTCCAGGCCCTTGGCCTGATGGATCGTCATGAGTTGCACTTTTTCGGCGGCTGCGTTGCCCGGCTGGGCCTTCAGGTCACACGAAGCGGCAGTCTCGAGATAGAGCAGGAACTCATCGAGTCCGTCTCTCGGATGGCGCTCCTCATATTGCGATGCAATCTTATAAAATTGAGCGACATTCATGAAGCGCGGGCCGCGCGGTCGCTCCCTTGAAGAAAGGTATTTCAAGTAGTTGATGCCCTTGAGAGCTCTTGAGAAGAGTTCCGCCAGTGATATCGACCACCTGAGCGCAGCGAGTTCCTCTACAAGTCGCACAAGCTGTCGCATCCGGTCCGCCGAGGCTGGACGAAATCCGCTCAAATCGCCCTGCTTAATGGCGTCATAGATGCTGGTGATCTCGCCTTCTCTTTGTCTGCAGATATGATACAGGGAGGCATCACTCAATCCGATCATCTCGGTTTGCAGCATTCTCACCATTGGTTGATCGTCGAAGGGATTGCCTACCAGTCGGAGAAGTGCGGAGATATCCTTTATATCCTGCAAATCATAAAAACCGCACCCTCCAACGGTTACATAGGGAATACCGCTCGCCGAGAGAGCTTCCTCGACGGCGCGAGAAGAATGGATAGTTCGCATGAGCACGGCGATCTCGCCAGGACAACGTCCCCGTTCGATCAAGCCTTTGATCTGCCGCGCGACGAAGACCGCCTCGGTTTCGCGGTCCTTTGTGTAAACCAAATTAACACGAGCTTCTCCCGCATTTCCGCGCCCGCCCTGCGAAGCCGTTCGTAAAGGAGGCTCGCCGGGCATGGTGTTTCGGATGAATCTGTTTGCGACATCGAGAACCTGTCCGAACGACCGATAATTTTCCTCGAGCGGCACGGTCTCGCCGGGGAATTTATTCATGTTCTCCAGTTTTGCCTCACGCCACTCGTAGATCAACTGTTTGGGGTCGCCGACGACCGTCACGTTCTGAAATCTTCTGCTCATTGTCTCGAGAAGGCGATATTGGCCGCTGTCGGTATCCTGAAATTCATCAACCAGGATATACTCGAAATTCTTCCGTAAATCTGGATTGTTGTTCATGAGCGTATGAGCGTAGAAAATAAGATCGTTATAATCGAGGAGATTCTTATCCGCGAGCCTTTCGCGATAACTTCTGTAGATGACGTATACGGCGTTCAAGAATAATTGTTCGTAGGCCTCGTCCAGAGGAATCGCCGCGAGGCGTTTCTCGAACGCTTTTTTTGTGGAGGCGTGAGTGTTCGAATCGTCTATCGTCGCATTCAGCTCGCTTATGAGGTTCCGATATTCCCTTTTTAAAAGGGGGAGGAGTTGCTTCTTCACATCTTGCGGATGAATGAAATTTGATTTCAGTCGGTTGATGATGGCGAGGATGTCCTGTTGCAGATTATCGGGGGAATCTATGAGCAGGTCTTCAAACCTGTTCTCGTTGCTTTCCGAAAGGCGATTATTGAGGAAATCATTCAGAACATTTCGCAGGAGGGCAATCTGTTCGACCTCATCTACAATCTCGAATGAGGGATCGAGCCCCACGAGCAATGGATGTTGTTTCAACAGAATGAGGCTTATCGAATGGAAATTCCCAATCCAGGTCAAGAGAGCGGCCTCGTTCCTGTCAACCAGACCTTCTGCACCGAGTAAAGCAACTATGCGGCGCCGCATTTCTGCGGCGGCCTTCTTTGTGAAAGTTAAAGCCACAATATGGTGTGGGCGGAGCTTGTAGTGCTTGACGAGATAAACGAAGCGGCGTGCGAGCACTTCGGTTTTTCCCGTTCCCGCACCAGCGATAATCTTCAGCGGCCGCTCCATCGGAAATTCTATGGCCTTCTGTTGCGACGGATTCGGCGTGAAAACGTCCACGGTCGGCTCTCCTGTTTACGAATCGCAAATTGACGCGAAAGAACACCATTGGCATTCTATCGTCGAGCGCGGCTCGGCCGGGAAGCGACCGGCCAAAATATGGTTGACGACCTCGATGACGGCGCCTTCAGCCATCTGTATCTCCTCGGGAGAAAGTGAATCTTTCCCATCGCCAACTCGCAGGCATGATTTCTTGAAGAAGCCTGCCGCGTTGGCTTGCGCCACCCAGAAATAGACAAGCTCGACGGGCTCAAAGCCTTCGGCGCGCGCGGCAAGGAGGTAAAGGGGCATCTGAAAATCCTGGGGAGCATAATCGGAAGCACGATCGATATTCAGGAACTTCTTCTTTATGGCATTGGGAGTAATTGGTCCGGTTTGAGAAGTTTTGTAGTCAATGATGCGATGGCCGCCTTGGTTCTGTAGAGCATCAATCCGGTCGATGCGCGCGCGGAATGGAACGCCGCGAACTTGAAATGTGAAATCCAGCTCGCATGCCAGTATCTGCGTTTCGGGCGCCTGCGTAGCTTCGGTTTTTATGTACCGGCTGAGTATTTGTTTCGCCTTTCTCCTGGCGGTCTCTCTTTGCAGAATGGTGTTGAATCGCTCGTGGAAGCCGCCTGCCTCCTCCCCTGCTTCTTTCTCGAGCCAGACTTTGTTGAAAATCTCGAGTAACTCAGCCTCTAGCGTTTCGCTGTTGCTCCCGTACTCCTTGACTTTTGTATGGAATTTTTCCAGCACAATGTGAATGAGCCGGCCAACGTCAAATTCTTTCCCGCGGCCGGGCTCGATGCGCAGCGCGCGCTCATAAAAATACCGGCGCGGGCAGGAAAGATATGACGAAAGCTGGCTCGCGCTGAAGAAGTGATCCGCGAGCACGGGGGGCTCGGCGGGCTCAACCTGAAATGGCTGCCGGTCGCAGATATATCTGCCATCGAGGCCACACGCCTCCAAGCGCGATCGAACATGCTCGTTCTCTGCGGCTTCGGGCGATCTCTGAATATGAAAATGCAGGATGCTCTCGATTTCCTCACGGCTGAATGCGTTCGCCAAGTGACTGAGGACGGGAGAATCGACAGGCGATTTTTTCTGATCACTGACGCCCTCGTCAGGCATCATCTCGTGGAGAAAGGGGGAAGGCTCGGCCGGTTCTGAATAATGCGACTCTTCCGTATAATTGACGCTGAGCTTTTCTGTGGCGCGAGTAAGAGCCACATACAGCACCTGGCGCTCCTCATCCAGATGCTCCTTCGGGCTCATCTGAAACGGAAAATGCGGAGAGAGGAATGATGTGGAATCGAAACGTTTGCGGAGAGCTTCTCTCAGGAGGCGAAGAGACTTTCCGTCAAGAAGTGTATTGTCTCTTCGCGCGGCCGGAAAATATTCATCCGTTGCATCCACGATGTACACATAAGGAAACTGCAGCCCTTTGGCCTGATGAATGGTCATTATCCTTACACCGGCCGCAGCGTCATCGGGCGGAACATTTTCCTGCCGATTCGAAAAACGGGCGAAAGCATGATCGAGACTTTCCAGGAAACGTGCGGGTGAATCTTCAGGATTATTATGGCGCCCGACCTCCTCAATGTCCTGAAGGAGTTGGTCGAGCAGTCTGAGATTGCGCGCATCCTGTACACCGGCGTCAAGACTCTTTTCGAGAATTGCTGGAATAAACAAATCTCGTGCAGCCAGTCGAGCAACCTCGACCAGACTTTCCCCCGAGTGGATTTTTTCGCGCAGGCCCTCGATATAATCAAGGGCGTTCCGCACCCGCTCGAGGACTTCCCTGTTTCGATAATGACAGCGTTCGGGATCGGCCAGGTAACGTCGCAGTGATTCGTGCAGCGCGGCGCCCCCTGATTGTTCCGACAATATGTTCACTAAGCGACGCAGCTCGACGGGATCAATATGTAAAGTTGGAATGTTCAGCACCCGCATGCATGCAGCGGTATCATCGGGAAAGACCAGGATCTTGATCAGGTCCGAGAGGGATTTGACCATCGGGCTCATATAGAAACCGGTTGAATTGGAGACAACCGCAGGGATTTCGTAATATGAAAATGCTTCCTTGAGAGGAACAGTGGAGCGGGAAGCGCTTCTGCAGAGCACGGCGAAATCATTGTAATCGTTGTAGGAGAGGGCGTTGTTTTTCACGCGAGCAAGCATGGTTCGCTTGATATCCCGGGCGATCTCGTATGCCTGCTCGACAGTGTCTTTGTGTCCGACCACCTGGAATGTCCTTTCACCGCAAGGTTCCTCCCTTTGCTCCGTGTTTCTCCCTGCCAAGCGAGCGGCGGCAGCTATCGCGCTCGGCAGGCGATAGTTGTGGTCAAGATGAAACTCCTCAAAGCAAGGCCTGAGCTTCTTTATGAGATCGAACCTGCCTGTTCCGCTTCCGCGAAAGCTGTAAATGCGCTGCATTTCATCTCCGGCGACAAAGAGAGCGGTGTCGGCCTTCAACAGCAGGCGCAAAAGCTCAAACTGGGCCGGGTCGATCTCCTCGAATTCGTCGATGAGAATATGCGTGAAATCATCAACATCGAGCTGCGCAGATGGGGGCGCATTTCGCAGGATCTCAGTTGCGAGCGCGATGACATCAGAAAAGCCTGCGTAGTTCTTTTCCCGCATGTACTGTTCAAAAGCCTCGTATAACCGAGCAAGGTCGGACAATTCGGGGGAAAGTCTGTTTGTCAATGTGGAGAAAGCGGCAGGGAAAAGGAGATTTTGTTTGAGCAATTTAAAAAAATCCGAAAGCTCCCAGGCGAAGCCGTCTTTTTCAGCGACCTCTTTAAAGATTGGCGCTAATGACGAGCGATTGCTGAGAAGCACCTCTCTTGCCACCAGGTATTCCTTGAATGGTGAGATGAAATGCAATGGCGTGCGAAGGCGGCCTCTCCAACCGCATGAGCTCACAATCTTCATAGCTATCGAATGGAAGGTATGAATCTGGAATCCAGCATAAGGTTCGCCGAGGTCATCTTGAAGCGCGCGCCGGCAGCGAGCCGCCGAGGCGGACGAAAATGTTATAAAAATGATTGCAGAGGCCGGAATTTTTTTCTCAGAGACCAGGTGATGGAATCGACGGAAGAGCAGGCACGTTTTCCCCGTGCCGGGCGCCCCTCTTACGATCACTGTTTCGGCTTCGGACGAAAGGGCGCGTTGCTGAACTGCATCATGTTGATACATGAGTCTCCTGCTCGTAAAAACCGGTTGACCGCAGTGTAGCATATCGTGGTAAATACTGCAATTCCCCCCATAAATACCGTTTTCACATAGGGCTTACGCATCTAAATCGGCCCTTGGGGGCGGATTTTTGCTGACTGCTCCTTCTTATTGGCTCTGTTGGGTTTCCTTTGTGGTTTTGGAGATG
>QZKU01000070.1 GCA_003598085.1 Candidatus Abyssobacteria bacterium SURF_5 | reverse complement strand
TTCAAGTATCCTCTTCAGACACTCGATATACAGGATTTAGTTCATGCTTTTCAATTATTTATGACTTTTTCTCACCCACAAATTCTCATGAGGACCCATATTTCTTGAGTCAGGAAGTTGTGGACTTTAGCGGCGACGTATATCAACTCTCCCGCCGGGGTGAATTTCATCTGCAAGGTAAAGCCCAAAAGCAGGAGGTGTAGGCACTAATTGTTCCGATGTACCAGGAGGCATAGCGAAGCTGGGTCTTGCGATCTCTCTTGCTATGGCCGCCACTTTCCATCTCCATCCGTTCTACCGGTATTCCTCGAAAAAACCGTTCTTTGAACGATGCTTGACAAAAAGACACTTGGATGATATAAGAGAGTGAACGCTCACTCTCTCGGATTGACCGGCCCCCTGAAAGCGGCGGATTTTTTGAGAGGGGTATCTTTTGCGAGGTCAACAACAAATGGCTTCGAAAACTTTCTCGAATATCTCAAAGGAGAAGCAGGACCGCGTGTTGCGGGCGGCGCAGGTGGAATTCGCCGCGAATGGTTATCATAAGGCGAACATCAACGACATCTGCGAGCGCGCGGGCATCAGCAACGGCGCGCTGTACAAATATTTCAAGAACAAGTCAGACCTTTACGAGGCCGTCATCATGCGCCAGGTCGAGGGCAAGGATGAGTACATGCGCTCCGTGGTCGCGAGCGACGCCTCGTGCCTCGGGAAGATACGCATGCTCATGGAGAACACGCAGACCGACGCGGACGCCCGCAACGACACCTTCCGTATCCTGCTCCAGCTTGGAACGTCGGACATGGACTCTTTCGCGCGAAAGGTCACGCGGCGCATCGAGGCGACCTCGGTCAAGTACTTTCGCGCCATTCTCACCCAGGGCATCGAGCGGGGCGAAGTTCGTTCGGATATCGATGTCCCCATGATCGCTCACATTGTGGGCGGCCTTTGCTTCTTCCTCTACTCGGGGTTCGTCTCGACCTATCATTCCCTTCGGCTGGAGGAATACTTTGGCGTGCCATTCACCGGAAAGAGGAAGAGCCACACGCAATATGTTGACAGGATGCTCGGCTGGCTCGAGGAAATTCTCTCGCCGGCGGAGCGGCCCGGAGCGAACGCATGAAGAAGAACGGGATGCTCATTTTGGCACAGGTCGACCACCTCACCGGCGAGGAGTTGGGCTACGCCATCGACCAGATCATCGCCCGAGGGGCCGAAAATGTGTACGTCCTGCCGGGAATTACGAAGAAAAGCCGCTCGGGCTGTCTTCTCTTGCTCGATATCGACCCCGCCAAGGAGGCCGATTGGGCGAGCTTTTTGGCCGAAGAATTTTCCATCTTCGGCTATCATCAGATACAGACATGTCATTACTGCACGCCGCAAACGCTCAAATGCGTATGAGGCGACCATTCGGAAGGGCGATTTGTCGATTGCGCTCGACATTCGTTTCAAGGCGCGGGAAGGAGACGGAGGTAACGCGCGAGCCGAGCACGCGGACGTCGTACGCGCTCGCGAACGGGTGAAAGAAGAATTCGGTTTGAATGTTTCATTGGCAAAGATGCGCGCGCTGCTGGAAGCACACGCCGCAAGAAATGAGAATGGTTTTTTTACGATTCAATTTTAGGCTTTGTTTTTGCTTGGGGACAGTCCCGAATCTATGGCCGAAAAGACACGGCCCGTAATTCTTGTGACAGTCCCCTTTGGCTTGGTTCGCTCCTTTGGGGGGAAGGAATTCGGATATGCAACCAGAAGTTCTCGCCGCTATGACGGCTTCGATAGCCGATGTTGACCTGATGACGTGTGACCGGTTGGAGGCCCTGTCCAAGGGCCATGGGATGCTCACTCTGGCGGTCTTTTCGATCGCCAATGTGATCGCCGAGGAATTCCTGCGAGGCAAGACATTGAAAGTTACTGCGGATAATGCGCCTGAGATACCACTCGATGATGTCCTGGCGAAATGTATCGCCGCCGCTCGCGCGGCCGGGGCGGATTCGGCTAACGCCGCTTTACTGAGCGCGACTCTGCTTTATTTCGCCGGCGCGAATGTTCAAGCGGGTGTGGCCGCAGGCAATCGAAAATTGGGTGCGATGGCGCGTATGATCGCCGGCGCAGACCGCTGCGGCGTAATGTCGGTGCCGACTCCGAAATTGAATAATAAGATTTCCGGATTCCCCGCGGTCCAGGCCATTTATCGCGCCATGGAAGAAAAGAAGTTAAGCCCCATCGATGGCTCGCTTGTGCCCAATGGCGTGGCGCGCGGCCCTATTTACGGTCATTCCGCTCTTGGCGAAGATCTTGTGTATCCTGCCCTGGCCAAAGAGGGCGCCCGCATTGGCGCGGAGGCCATGATGAAGGCGTTCGCCGGGGCCGGCATGCAGCCGAACCGCATCATGTCCGCTATTTTCGGCGCAGCCGCAATCCTTGAGATCGTTCATCCCGACGCCCGCGTCGCGGCCGAATATGGCGACTACCGCAAGATCAACACAACGCACCTGGCCGGGCAGGGCGCTGTCTCTGCGACCGGGCTGCCGGAGACGCTGACCATCAAAGGAGTTGACCGAGTGGTCGACACCGCTAAAGTGGTTGGCGAATTGGGGCTGATGCTTAAGGATATCGGCGCGCCGACCGTCATGGCGATGATTACCTTCGACGATATCCTCGGCTGCTTCAAGGAAGGCGGCATGATCGGGTGCGGAGGAGGGTCGGGCCCGGTCGCGAGTGTGCTCAGCCGTGTCACCACCGACGCAATCATCGCCTTGCTCGCCTTTATAAACCATGAAGGCGACGAGGAGAAAACGGCGACGACCGTGCACGATGTGCGCGATGAGTTTTTCATGGATCCGGAGACCGCAAAAGTCTCGGCCAACGTGATGGCCCGCAAGGCCGAACAACTGCGGCGCGGGCCGATAACCCGCTCCATTATCCGCGGCACCGAAGGAGTCCGTATCGAGGCCGTCCGTCGAAGAGCTGTAAGCGCATACGCCATGCTCTCCAAAGGGGCCACGCTCGAATCGGTCGTCAAGACCTTCGATGAGCAACGTCAGGAGACCATCGAGAAAGGCGGGAGCCGATATTTTCTCCGTACCAATGGAATAGAGGTCGGCATCAAATTCACCAAAATCGCCTGCGGCGCCCGTCGAAGCGAAGATATTGCGAAGCGGTATCTCAGTTTCAACGTTGACGCCGACGTCGAGGTAACTCTCGGAGAAGAGACCATCCGTTTCGAGGGACTCGCGCACAGGGTTATCCCCAAGGCGATTCAGGAACAGGATGGCATGATTTTGGCCTGCATCCCTTTTGCGGCAGTTCCCCTGAACGAGATACTTATGGGATCGAACATCATCCTCAACATCACGGTTCCGGCCGCGGTCGCGGCCGCGATGGGAATGCATTCGCCTGCGGAAGCTGCGAGGCTTGCCGAGGCCGGAAGCTTTATTTCGACTGCGATTCCAGGAGCACGCGAGCGGGCCGAGAAGGTGGCTCTTCTCGCGCAACGGATGACGGCGCAACTGGATGGTGATAAAAGTCCGGGGACGTAACGGCAAATTCCGACATAGGTCCAGATTCTTGACAATTATGGTTGCTCAAGGACAATAAATGAAGCTGGTTAAGTTTCTGAATTCCATTTGAGTTTTCGCTGTGATTTTGTTAACATGATCAGGGCGTGGCTTCCCAACGGGGGGCCGCACGAAATTACTCACAAGATGGATATCTTTGGCCGGGAGCGGCTTGATTATCCCTCCCCACAAGGAGAGCCACTACAATGAGCACAATCGACGTCATCAACTGGGTGGGAAGACATAAGGCGGTGAGGCCGGTGGGGCTGTTCTTGCGGCGGGCGACCTCCGGCAAAAGCTTTGCGCAGATGGCGGCAGGCTCAGGTCGCAGGATCGGTTCACCGATTATGGGGGCTTATCTTGCGCCGCTGACGGGGACGACGGTCAAGCAGAACCTGACGGATGGGCACGTGATGTTCGGGACGATAGAGAAGTATGTGACTACGTTCAAGCCTGATTTCGTCATGTGCACATTTCCCGATCTTGCGGCGGAGGCCGAGGCCTGCGGCTGTGAAGTTACCATCCCTGAGAACGCGCTGCCCTCGGTGAAGGTTCATCCGATCCAGACGCATGAGGACATGAAGAATCTGCGGATTCCGGACCCGTACAAAGACGGGCGATTGAAGGTATTCATTGACGCCACGAAGCTGTTCACGAGACGTTTCACTCTTCCGAAAACGGCGGCGGCGGCCGGTCCATTCACGCTTGCCGCCGAGCTGATGGGAGTGGATATCATAACGCGAAAGATCATCAAGGAGCCGCCGCTCGTTCATGAGGTGATGGAGTATTCGCTCCAGGTGGTCCAACGGTATTACATGGAGTTGATCAAGGCCGGCGCCGACGTGATCGGGATTGCGGAGCCGACGTGCAGTCTGCTTTCGGCGAAGGCGTTTGCGAGCATGGTCCTTCCCTATCTTCAACGTCTCACAAAAAGCACACCTGTGCCCTCTACCATTCACATATGTGGTCGCGCCGGGCATCTGGTCGAGCTGATGTGCAAGACGGGGGTTACTGGTATCAGCGTCGATTCGCCGACCGATCTGATGAAGATCAAGGATAAGGTGCCGCCGGATATCATTATCCTTGGCAACATTGCGCCGGTGGAAGTTCTTATGTTGAAGAAGCCGGAGGAAGTGCGGGCTGTGGTGATGGAGATGCTGACAGCAATGGAGGGAGTACCCAATTTTGGTCTTCTCAGCGGCTGTGATCTTCCTGTCGGAACGCCTCTTGAGAATGTTCAAGCAATGATCAATGCCGTGAAGGAATATCGTACAATGCAGCGGGCTTAAAGGAGGAGCAAGGGGATTACGTGCACAAGCAAGTGATATTTCAGCCGTCCGGCCGGCGCGGGCAAATCGAGCGAGGGAAGAACCTGCTGGAGGTATCGCGCGAACTGGGGGTGGATATAGAATCCATTTGCGGAGGCAAGAAAACGTGCGGCAAATGCAAGGTGCGCGTGCAGGAGGGCTTTTTCGAGCGCCACGGCATTGAATCGCGGTACGATCACCTCACGCCGCTTACGGAAGAAGAAAAGAAAGTATTGTCGCCGGACGAAATCGCCAAAGGATATCGGCTTGCGTGCGCGGCCCATATTCAGGGGGATCTGCTGATACATGTTCCCGAGGAGAGCCGTGGTGGACAGCAGGTGGTTCGGAAAGAAGTGACACTTCGGAAGATAGCGTTGAATCCGGCGGTCAAGACCTACCATGTCAGACTGGAAAAACCCACGCTTGCCGACCCACTGAGCGACTACGAGCGCCTGCTGAAAGGGCTGGAATCGCAGCATCGCCTGCATGGTCTGCGAGCGGGAAGAATTTTCATGGCGCGGCTCCCGCATGTGTTGCGTGAGGGGAACTGGGAGGTGACGGTTGCGGTCTGGATGGGAAAAGAACTTCTGGGGGCGGTTCCGGGTTCCTCGATGAAATGTTTCGGTCTGGCGGTGGATATTGGCACGACGACGGTTGCCGGCTATCTGTGCGATCTCTCGAATGGAGACGTTGCCGCGGTCCATTCGCTCATGAATCCGCAGGTCGCTTATGGTGAAGACGTCATGTCGCGCGTTACCTATATCATGACTGCGGACGGTGGACTGAGCGAACTGCACCGGGAGATCATAGGATCTCTCAACCAGATAGTTGGCAGCGTATGCACGAAGGCTTCAATTCAGCCGGATGACATTCTCGAGATGTGCATTGTGGGCAATACCGTGATGCATCACATCCTCTTGAACATCTCTCCGGTGGGCGTCGGCGTTTCCCCATTTGCTCCGGCGGTGCAGTCCGCTATCGACCTGAAGGCAGCCGAATTGCAAATCGGGATCAATGGAGCGGCCAATGTGCACGTTCTGCCGGTGGAGGCCGGATTCGTTGGCGCGGATAACGTCGGCGTTCTCATCGCGGAAGCCCCCTATGATAAAGATGAGATGCAACTGATAATAGATATCGGCACCAATGGAGAGATTCTTGTTGGCAATCGCCATAAGATCTTGGCTGCCTCATGCGCGACGGGACCGGCGCTCGAGGGCGCCCACATCAAGCATGGAATGCGGGCGGCGCCTGGCGCGATTGAGCGGGTGCGCATTGCCCCGGGGGGGCTGGATGTCGAATACCGGGTCATTGCGGGTGATAATGGTGAGCATGCGCGAGGCATTTGCGGGTCGGGTATAATAGACGCCATTGCGGAGATGTTCAGGGCCGGCATCGTCGAGAAGAGCGGCCGATTCAACAAGAGCATCAATTCGCCCCGGATTGTGGTCGATGGCAAATCCAGAGAATTCGTCCTTGTGCCGAAGGAGAAAACTTCGATCGGGAAGAACATCACGATCACGGCCGGAGACGTTCGCGCGGTTCAGCTTGCGAAGGGGGCGATATACGCCGGCTCAAAAATTCTGATGAAGCGCCTCGGGATTCAGAGCGTCGATCGGGTGGTATTGGCGGGCGCATTCGGGAGCTATATCGACCGGACGTGCGCGATGCTGATGGGTATGTTTCCCGACTGTCCGATTGAGAACGTGATCGCGGTCGGCAACGCAGCCGGCGACGGCGCGCGGATGGCGCTGCTGGATATCGGAAAAAGGAAAGAGGCCGCTGAGCAGGCCTGTCGCGTGGAATATGTTGAATTGACTCTGGAGAAGGATTTCGAGCGGGAATTTGTAGAGGCGATGCATTTCCCCCACATGCATGATGCCTTTCCAAATCTGAAAGAGCTTTTGCCGACGGAGTGATTTGAACATGAATCCTTTCGGTCTTGATGCGGGACAGAGAGTCTGCGACATTGGAGGCATACGAGTAGGCGGCCGCCCGGGAACGAATCCCGTCCTGCTCATCGGCTCGATGTTTCACAAGGGCGACAGGCTGATCGCCAGCAGGAAAACGGCGTCATTCGACAAAGACGCCGCTCGGGCTTATCTGCAGAAGCTGCGGGAATTATCTTCGAAGACATCCATCCCGGCCTGTATCGATGTTGTAGGAAACGGCGTGGCCGAATTTGACGCATATCTTGAATTTCTGGCGCAGGAGACACCGGCCCCCCTTTGTATTGACGCATGGAAAGTTGATGTTCGCATGGAGGCTGCAAGAAGAGCGGGGGCAATTGATATCCTTGACAGGCTCATTTACAACAGCCTCAACCCGTGGAGTCCGGATCTGGAGCGTGAGGTGCAAGAGATTGCCGAGATCGGGGTGAAGCATGTCATAGTCGGCGTGTTTGATGAAGCCGACAAATTCTCCAGCGGCAGGATAAGATCGCTTGAAGCGATGTTGCCCGTGATCGAGAGAGGATGCTTCTCCAGCATCCTCATTGACACCACGGTCATGAATGTGGCGGCGATGGCGTTCTCTCTTCGGGCTGGGGTTGAAATCAAGCAGAAGTTCGGGCTGCCAGTCGGCTGCGCTCCCGCAAACGGCACGTATACATGGAAGCAGATTCGCGCGGGAGGCTCGCGCGAGATATTTGCGGGCGCTGACGCCGCCGCTCATGCGATCGCGGCTGTGTGGAGCGATTTCCTTTTCTACGGCCCGATGTCCGGGACGGAACGGGCATTCGCGGCGGCCGCAGTAGCCGATTCGATAAAGGCGCTTTACACCTTTTCCGATTCCCGGAAATTATCGGCGGCCGAATTTCACCCGTTGCGGCGTCTATTCCCGGAATTTGTCGATCAACTTGAGCGGCCGCAGAAACAAGTGAAGGAGTAGCATCACGTGGCTTCGCAACAAAATATACGGCAGAAGGCGCTTAACCTTTTACAGGGGAAGCGCGACAGCGAGTTTTTGTGTTTCAGCGGAATGGGGAATGTTACGACTGAGGGGATGAAGGCAACGGGAATACGTTTTGCCCAGGCGCATACCGACGCCGGCAAAATGGCGAAGCTGGCGGCGACTTCGTTCCGGCTGTTCGGATTCCAGTCTGCGGTTGTTCCGTTCGATGTTGCAATCGAGGCGGAACTGCTGGGTTGTCCGATCAATTTTTATACGGAAGTGGACCCGCAGGAGATACTGTATCCGACGGTCAAGGAAAAGACGATATCGTCGGCTGCCGGAATCCGGATTCCATCCGATCTTGCCAACGCTGGGCGAGTGCCGATGGTGAGACAGGCGCTGAGTCTGCTCAAGAGCGATGTCGGCGGGGAAATTCCGATTGGAACCTACATCATGGGCCCGTTCACCGTAGCAGGCCAGACGATGGAACTGGATCACCTGCTCAAGCTGTGCCTGAAGAAGCCGGAGGAGGTCTCGGAGATCCTTGGGATTTATTCATCGCTGATCGTTGAGTTGGCGAAATCATATTTTGCGGCGGGTGCGGATTATATAACGATTCGGGAAATGGGGGCATGCTCGGACGTGCTGCGGCCGACTCTTTTTCGAAGTCTTGTCGAGCCGCATCTAAAGGATATTTTCAGGAAATCGGCGGGTCCGCTCGTTCTCCACATCTGCGGGAAATCAAACGGAATCATTGATTCAATGAACGGGTGCGGTGCGTCTGCGCTGAGCGTCGATCAGAAGAACGATCTGCGCCAGACGCGCGAGAGCATCGGGAAAGCTCCCGTTGTCCTCGGCAATTTTGATCCATATAACGTGCTGGTGCGGGGGACGCCTCAGGACGTCAGGCGCGCTGTTGCTCACTGTATTGAAGATGGGGTGGATGCTGTCTGGCCCGGCTGCGATATCTGGCCCACCGCTCCGCGGGAGAATATGGAAGCGCTGATGGCGGCCGTCGCCGCCGGTCGACGAGAGCGGAAGTGAAAAGGAAGGAATCTAGTTATGGCGGATGAAGCCAAGCGCGAAGAACTGCTGAAGAGACTTGCTGACGGTGTATGGAAATTCGAGGAAGAAGAAGTCGTCGCTGCCGCGAACGAGGTTCTTGCCGCAAATCTGGATGCGTATGACGCAATTATTAACGGTCTGGCCAAAGGAATGGAAGAGGCCGGCAGGCTATGGGAAGAGGAGGAGTATTTCGTCCCCGAACTCCTCCTTTGCGCCGATGCCCTGTATGCCGGCCTCGATATTCTTCGGCCCCATGTGAAGATTGAAGATAAGGCCAAGTCAAAAGGCGTTGTCGTAATTGGAACGGTTCAGGGCGACGTGCATGACATCGGGAAGAATCTGGTCAAGATGATGTTTGAAGTGGCCGGTTTTGAGGTTCATGACCTGGGTAAGGACGTCGAGCTCGAGAAGTTCGTCGAGGAGCAGTTAAAGACGAATGCAGCGCTGGTTTGCCTCTCGGCGATGATGACCACATCGATGCTCGGGATGGAGCGGGTGATCAAAATGATCCGCGAGCGGAATCCAAACGTGAGAATCATGATCGGCGGCGCCCCGGTCACTCAGGAGATCGTATCCAAATTCGGTGCGGATGCGACTGCCGATAACGCTTCCAATGCCTTGAAGGAGGCTCTGAGGATGGTATCTTCGCTGCGGACTATGCAGTAGGGTCCGGCAGATAAGGAAGCAACGGCTCTTCGCCTTTTCCGGAAGTACTAACCCTCCCCCGGCGCACAACTTCTCTGCAGCGGGCGTTCAAACGGATGTCGTTATGATGCGTTGCTGCGGTTGCTAAAACAAGTTGTGCCGAGCTTGAAATTTCACCCATGAAGTGGCTATAATATTGGAAATGTCTCCTCGAAAGAAAACAGCGGACGATGATTTTTCTATTCTCTCATCGGTTTGCCAGCACAATGTTTCTCTTGACGTACGTCCGATGGGAGAAAAATCCACCGAATTCTACCGCAGCAGTTTTCTGGCATTTCAGCGGGACGCTATTCCTCCTGTCCTGGTGATTCAGGCGCCGACGTCGAAAGGAAGGATCATCTTATTACGGCCGGGGCAGAAGATTAAACTTGTTTTTGTCCACAACGGAGTCATCTATTCCTGTGCTACAGCTATCTTGGGAAGGGTTCGGCATCAGCTAAATCGGGAAATTGATGTGGCTGCCCTGCAACTGCAAGTACCCGCAGCACTTGCGACAGGCAAGATCAGGAGTTTCTATCGGCTTTCCATCCCGAGGTCGCGTTCATTGGAAGTCATGGTTGGCATCTATACGGGAAAAAGGGGAAAACAGCAGAGGATACGTTCGCGCGAAAAGGCGTATATGACTGACATAGGCGGAGGCGGAATGGGCTTTCGCATAGCGGAGGGAAGAAGCCTTCTTCTGGGGGTGGACACGAGGTTGTCTCTTTCCTTTCGACTTTCTGAAGAAGATCAACCGATCAGGCTCTTGGGCAAGATCGGTTTCTATCTGCGGCGAAGGGACGTGCGCGAAGTTTTTTTTGGAGTTCAGTTTATAGAGGTTGATTCAGATATTGCATATAAGAGAAATATTGATAAAATACTACGATACGTTGCGGAACAACAGAGGATCAGCCTTCAAAGTCGGCTCAATGCCATTCAATAGAATGAATCAGGAGGGATTCGATGAAAAGACTTTTTACGGCGGGCGCGTCTCTCTGTGTGGCAGGGTTTCTTGCGGCTATTGCCTTTAGTGTGCACGCTTCCGAATCGCCCAAACCGGCCGCACAACCACAATCGGCGCCGAAAATTGTGTTTGAAAAACTGGTGCACGACTTTGGTAAAATGGGCCCGGACGAGACCGTAAAATACAAATTTCAATTCAAGAACGCCGGCAGTGGGACACTGAATATCGGAGACATCAAGACCACATGCGGCTGCACCGGCACATTGCTGTCGCAACGTGAGATTCCGCCGGGCGGCAACGGTTCGGTTGAAGTGAGCTTCCATTCCGGCCGCTCGGGGGGGCAGCGGAGGAAAGCCATATTTGTGAGCTCGAATGATCCCGGCAGCCCCTCCGTAAAACTTGAGATCATTGCCAACGTTTTGGTGCCGTTGGAGGTAAGGCCCAGCACTCTGTATTGGGTTGCGGAGCTCAATGAGAAGTCATCACGCACCGTGGACCTGCTTTACAACCCGGAACTGCAGGTGAATATCAAGAGTCTCGAGCTGTCGTCTCCCGCCTTCACCGCCTCATACAGGCCGGCCGATCAACCGGGAGTAACCGGCTATCGGATTGATCTGCAATACGATGGGAAACTGCCGGTCGGCAACTTTCAGGAAAGACTCACCATACTGACCGATAACGCTTCTTATCCCAAAGTGCTCGTGCATTTGCGGGGAAAGGTGGTTGGGCCGGTGAAGGTGATACCTGACGCCGTCGCATTTGGAGTGATCAACGAGAATCTCCCGCTGACCAGGGTCATTCGTCTACATAGCACGAACAACAAGGAGTTTACGGTTACCGGTGTTGAATCGACCAATCCCTTGATAGCCTATGAACTTGAGCAAAAAGAGCAGTCTCGTTTCTTTGAGATAAAAGTCTCAATAAATCAGAAGCCGCCGGCCGGCGCCTTTTCGGAAAAGTTATACATCAAGACCAACGATTCTAGCTATCCAGTCATTGAGGTACCCGTGTTTGCACACGTGAAGTAGTAATCTTTTCTGAATTTACCTCACGGAGGAGGATGTATTGCCTCCTCCGGGCAGGTTCCGATTTCCCAACCTGCAGATACAATCAGATCTACTCGAGAAACGGAAGTTTGTCCTTCTTCCGATAAACCAGAGCCTGGCAGGTTGCCAGGAGAGTATTATCCTGGTTCTGGACCGTGATATAGTAACTGGCAGTTCGGTTTGTTCTGTGCACTTCTTTTGCTTCTGCTCTCAGAGCATCACCGGGCGATGCCGGTGCAATGTAGGTTATACTCATATTCAAGGCGACCGCCATGGTTCCATGGGAGTTCGATGCAGTCTCAAAGGCTTCGTCGATGAGGGCGAATATAGCGCCGCCATGCGCCATTCCGAAGAGGTTTTCCATGTCGGGCGTAAAGGTCATTGTCACAACCGAGTAGCCTTCAGCCAGTTCAGCGAGCGCAAGCTTCATTTTTTGGGCGAACGGTTCATCTCGCACCTTTTTACGGATCGCTTCGAATACTGCACTGCTCATTCCGGGCCTCCTGGAGATTTTCTTTGCCGATAATAATGGCTCCTATAATACTCGCCTCGTCCACCGCAGTCAAAGGGACGTGCGGAAGCATTTGGAAGCACCTTCTTTTGGCGCCCCTTTATTGACTTCTTTTTGCGGGGCATGATATACTGCCGCGGCTGCAAATGTAGAGGGGATCATCATGTTCTGTATCATGCTCCTTTATCCCTGGTATAACCCCTACCAAGAGGTGCAGCTTTCGAGGCGCGTTCGCAAAGCACATGACAGACGCAACTTGTATCCTACTTTTTCTGCAGGCGCTATTGGGGAACTCTTTTGGATGAGGAGAAGTGGTCAAGATGATTTGGGATGAGAAACATGAATGCATGCCGAGAGAACAGCTTCGGGAATTGCAGCTGACGCGCCTGAAACGGGTAATTCGGCGCGTTCATAAGAATGTTCCCTACTTTCGCAAGAAGCTTGACGATTTGGGGCTAAGCCCCTCGGACATCAAGACTCTCGAAGATCTTCAGAAGCTTCCATTCATTACGAAGCATGAATTGCGAGAGACGTATCCATTTGGCCTTTTCGCTACTCCGCTGAAAGACGTGGTGCGGATACATTCTTCCTCGGGCACGACCGGGAAGCCGGTTGTGGCCGGTTATACGAAGGCGGATTTGAATCTATGGGCCGAGTTGATGGCGCGCACGCTTTCGGCGGGTGATGTGACTGCGAATGACGTAGTGCAGAACAGCTACGGGTACGGCCTGTTTACGGGCGGATTGGGCATCCATTACGGAGCTGAGAAAGTCGGGGCGACGGTCATTCCCATATCGGGCGGCAATACAAAGAGGCAGTTGATGGTCATGGAAGATTTTGGGGTGACGGTTCTTGCATGCACTCCGTCATACTCGCTGCAGATTGCCGAAGTCGCCGAGGAAATGAACATCGATATGAGCCGGCTGAAGCTTCGGGTGGGCGTGTTTGGCGCCGAGCCCTGGTCGGACACGATGCGCTCGGAAATCGAAGAACGGCTTCGCATTACCGCGATGGACATCTACGGGCTCACTGAGGTAATCGGCCCTGGCGTTGCGACAGAGTGCCAGCATCGGTGCGGCCTGCATATTTTCGAGGATCATTTCATTCCCGAAGTGATCGACGCCGATACCGGGAAAGTACTGCCCGAGGGGTCGATCGGGGAGCTCGTCTTGACCTGCGTGACCAAGCAGGCTTTTCCCGTTATACGATTCAGAACGCGGGACATCGTCAGTCTCCGGTACCAGCCGTGCGAATGCGGGCGGACTCTTGTGCGGATGAATCGGGTGACGGGTCGAACCGATGATATGCTGATCATCCGGGGCGTCAATGTCTTTCCATCTCAGATCGAACATGTTCTGGTGGGCTTCGATGAGGCCCAACCTCATTACCAATTGATTGTGAGAAAAGACGGACCGATGGATACGCTCGAGGTGCAAGTTGAAGTGAGTGAGGAGATTTTCTCAGACGAGATCAAGAACCTGCAACTGATTGAGAAGAAGATAGAGCACGAGATACAGAGCATGCTCGGCATTCATGCGAAGGTGACTTTGGTCCAGCCGAAGACCATCGAGCGCAGCATGGGTAAGGCAAAACGAGTCATAGATTTACGAAAGGAAGGAGGGATAGCCGGATGAAGGTAAAGCAGATTTCAGTTTTTCTTGAGAATAAGATCGGGCATGTGCGTATGGTAACGGACGAATTGACCAAAGCCAACCTGAATCTGCGCGCCATCTCCCTTGCAGACAGCAAGGACTTCGGCATCCTGCGGATGGTGGTCGAGGACCCGGAGAGAGCGCACGCCGTTCTGCGAGCCGCCAACCATGCGGTCAAGGAGACCGATGTCATTGCAGTTGAGGTTCCGGATCACCCGGGTGGGCTATCGGATTTGCTGAAGACAATGGAAGGTTGCGGCGTCAATATCGAATATATGTACAGTGTGCTCGAGCGGAAGAGCGACAAGGCGGTAATCATTCTCCGGGTTGAAAACACGGACGAGGTGATTGAGAGTCTGAAAAATCAGAAATTGAGATTATTATCCTCAAAGGAGGTTTACGGCGTTCTCTAGGAATCGGCGAGTTTTGGCCCTGCCCAGTAGGCGGGTCATTTGGTTGTCGGATACGCGTGATAATGGAGGTAGGGAGAATGAAAAAGACTGTACTAGCAGCATTGGTTCTGTGCCTTGCACTGAGCGGGAGCCTATTCGCAGCCGATGCGCCCGAACCGATTAAGATTGGGGCGGTCTTTGCCGTTACCGGTAAAGCGTCCTGGCTGGGCGAGCCCGAGCGGAATACGGTGAAGATGATTGAAGCCGAAGTGAACGCGGCGGGCGGCATCAACGGCAGGCCGATACAGGTAATTGTTGAGGATGATGCAGGCCTCGAGCCGAACACGGTGAATGCAGTTAAGAAGCTGGTGGCAAAAGATAATGTGGTCGCCATTGTAGGGCCTACCACAACCGGGACGACGATGGCGGTCAAGCCGATTGCCGAGGAATATGGGGTGCCATTAATTTCCTGCGCGGCGGCTGAGGCGATTGTGAACCCGGTGTTCAAATGGGTGTTCAAGACTCCTCAGAAAGACAGTGACTGTGCCGTACGCATTTATGAACATATGAAAGCCAAAGGGCTCACGAAAGTAGCCATAATTACCTCCACGGACGCTTTTGGGGCGACCGGCAGAGCGCAGCTCCAGGCCTTTGCGCCGGTTATGGGCATCGAGATTGTCGCGGACGAGAGCTATGCCCCGTCGGATACTGATATGACTGCGCAATTGACCAAGATTAAAGGTACGCCCGCACAGGCTTTGATCAATTGGTCCGTCGGGCCTGTCCAAGTGGTTGTCGTCAAGAACGTGCGACAACTCGGCATGACGATTCCGCTTTACCAGAGCCATGGTTTTGGGAATCCGAAAAACATTGAGGCATGCGGTGCTGCGGGTGAAGGCATCATTTTTCCTGCGGGGCGGCTTCTGGTTGTCGAGCATCTCAAAGACGATTTACCCCAAAAGGCGGTCCTGGCGAAGTACAAGTCGGAGTACGAGGCGAAATACAAAGACCAGGTAAGCACATTCGGCGGGCACGCGTTCGATTCGTTATGGCTCGTCATTGATGCGTTGAAAGCGGTCGGTCCGGACAAAGCCAAGCTCCGGGATTACATTGAGAACAGGAAAGGCTTCGTCGGCACCGGCGGGATCTTCAATTTTTCGGCTGAAGATCATTGCGGCCTCGACAAGAATGCATTCGAGATGATGACGGTAAAAGAGGGCAAGTTCATGCCTCTCGGCATTTAGTTCCCGCGCATCAACACCGGGAAGCGCATAACTGAATTCTCACTGCTGACAGACCAGGGGCACGGGCAGCCGTGCCCCTGCCATTCATACGGGCGGGCGCTTCCGGATAACAGGATCACGTGATGGACGTTCTCTCAAGGACTCTTCAGTATCTATTCACGGGCGTCGCCATCGGCAGCATTTATGCAATGGTGGCGCTCGGTTTCAACATCATCTATAACTGCACGGGTATCATTAATTTTGCGCAGGGCGAGTTCGTAATGCTGGGCGGGATGTTTATGGTTACTTTGACCACCGTGTGGAAGCTGCCCTTGCCAATCGCTTTCCCGATCGCGGTCGTGCTTGTTGTTTTGGTCGGGGTTGGATTCGAGCGCGTGGCAATTCATCCGTTAAAAGCTCCGTCGGTTCTCGTATTGATCATGATAACCATTGCGGGCTCGATTTTAATAAAAGGAATAGCGATGTTCGCATGGGGAAAAGAGGCGCGTTATCTTCCCCATTTCTCGGGTGAGACGCCGATCGCCGTGCTCGGGGCGACGATTCTTCCGCAATCGCTGTGGGTGTTGGGCAGCCTTGCTGCAGTGGTGTTGGGGCTTGCGTGGTTTTTCAATCGAACGCTTATGGGGAAGGCAATGCGGGCGTGCGCTCATAACCCCGCGGCGGCTCGGCTTGTCGGCATAAGTGTGAAGCAGATGGTGACCATTTCCTTTGGTCTTTCCGCGGGGATAGGAGCGGTTGCGGGAATCGTGATTACTCCCATAGTGCTGATGGATTACCAGCGCGGCGCGATGCTGGCTCTCAAAGGATTCGGTGCGGCCATTCTCGGCGGGCTTGGCAGCGGGCCGGGCGCGGTGGTGGCCGGTCTACTGATAGGGATATTGGAATCATTGGGAGCGGGGTACATATCATCCCATTATAAGGACGCGATTGCGCTGATCGTGCTTCTGGCGGTGCTTTTTATTCGCCCCAGCGGATTGCTCGGAGATACGGAAGCACAGCGGCTGAAGAAATTTTAGGCAGTGTCCGGGAAAACGGGAGCAGCGTGGGCAAACGAAGTTATCTCCTAGTGGTCCTTTTTATTGCGGTGGTAGCGGGCCTTCCCCTTGTCATGCGGAATCCCTACTACCTGGGGATGCTGGTATTCGTCGGAATCTATTCGATGATGACGATATCTCTTTGCCTGCTGTTGGGATATGGGGGCCAGATATCACTCGGGCATGCGGCCTTTTATGGTATAGGCGCCTATGCTTCCAGCCTGCTCAGCGCGCGAGTGGGCCTCTCTCCCTGGATCGGGATCCTGGTCGCCATGTTTATTACCGGAATCTTCGCCTTCCTGATCAGTGTGCCGGTCCTGAAGCTGCGTGGGCATTACCTGGCGATGGCGACCCTTGGTTTCGGTGAGATCGTTTACATCTTCTTCAATTCAGCCGTGGAGCTAACAGGCGGCCCCTCGGGCTTCGGCCAGATTCCCCGGCTTTCGGTCTTCGGTTTCGTCTTTAAGCGTGATATCGATTTTTATTATCTTGTCTGGGCGACCGTTGTGGTTTTACTGGTCTTGATCCTGAATGTCATCCATTCGCGGGTCGGCAGGGCCTTGCGCTCGATACACGGGAGTGAGACAGCCGCCAACGCCATGGGGGTAGACACTGCTTCGATCAAGATGAAGGTGTTCGTCTTCAGCGCCGTGATTGCCTCTATAGCCGGCAGTTACTATGCACATTATGTCACGTTTATCAGTCCGACAACGTTCGATGCCAACGTGTCGATTCTGCTTGTCACAATGGTCGTTGTGGGAGGGATGTCAAACGTATGGGGCGCCTTGCTCGGGGCGCTGCTGCTTGCAACACTGCCCGAGTATCTTCGCACCTTCGGCGACTACGACATCCTTATCTATGGCGCGGTGATGCTGATTATCATGATGTTTGCTCCGGAAGGACTGGCGGGGATACTAAGCATTATCAAGAGGCGATTCAGCCGGCAGTTATACCGGCAGGGCGCGAGCTGATGGAAAGAAAGAATTCTGCGCTGCTGAAAGTCGACCGGTTGACCAGGCGCTTCGGCGGAGTCCTCGCTTTGAACGACCTCAGTTTTGAGGTGAGCGAATGTCAAATCAAATCGATTATCGGGCCGAACGGGGCCGGCAAAACAACGTTGTTCAATCTGCTCACCGGCCTGCTTCCGCCGAGTAGCGGCAGGATCACTTATGGGGACAGGGAGATCGGCGGGAAAAAGCCGTACGTCATAGCTCGCATGGGTGTTTCCAGATCTTTTCAGAACGTGGAAATTTTCGATAACATGAGCGTCATGGAGAACGTGATGCTGGGTTTTCATTGCCGAACCCGGTACGGCGCCTTCAGTAATGCTTTCAGGAGAAGAAAAGCCGTTGAGGAGGAGAAGTACATACGAGAAGAGGCATTACAGAAGATGGAGATAGTCGGCTTAGGCTCCGAGGCTCACTCCTCCCCCGCTTCGCTGCCATTTGGTAAGCGGCGCCTGGTGGAATTCGCGCGTGCGCTCGCGACGTCTCCGAAGTTGCTTCTTCTGGATGAACCGGCTTCCGGCTTGAACATGCGGGAGACCGACCAAATTGCAAATTTGATCTGCAAGATCAGGGATTCAGGCGTCACTGTGATGCTGGTCGAGCACGATATGTCGGTGGTAATGGAGATTTCCGATCATGTGCTTGTCCTCGATTTCGGGACGAAGATTGCCGAGGGCAAGCCGCGGGACGTTCAGCGCAACGAGGAAGTTATCGCACGGTATTTGGGACGCACGAATCACTATGCTGAGAATCCAAAATCTTAAGAGCTATTATGGCCGCCTGCAGGCCCTGCGAGGAATCAGTCTCCATGTGGGCAAGGGTGAAATCGTTACATTGATCGGCGCGAATGGCGCGGGGAAATCGACCATCTTGAATACGGTGGCCGGGCTCATCAGCCAGAGCGAGGGCACCATTCTCTTTAACGAGAAGGATATCCGGGGGCTTCCGCCGGAAAGGATCGTCAAGCTCGGTGTGGTTTTGGTGCCGGAAGGGCGTCAACTTTTTGCGCCTATGTCGGTTTCCGACAACCTGCTGCTCGGTGCGTACCTCAGATACAAGAACGGCAGCCGGCATGAACTTGATGAAGATCTCGAAATGATTTTTACCCTGTTTCCGGTCTTGAAAAATCGGCGGAGCCAGCTTGCCGGCACTCTTTCCGGCGGCGAACAGCAGATGCTGGCAATCGGCCGGGCCCTGATGTCGCGCCCCCGCCTCATGTTGCTGGATGAACCGTCGATGGGGCTTGCCCCGAAGATTGCAGAAGAGATTTTCGACACGATTGTTCAACTGAAAAAGCAGGCGGTTACGATCCTGCTTGTTGAACAAAATGCGCGCATGGCGCTTTCCATTGCAGGGCGGGGATATGTTATTGAAACCGGACAGGTCGTTGTAGAGGGACCGAGCAGCGATCTGCTTCGCAATCATGATGTCGAGCGCGCATATCTGGGAAAGACGTACGAGAAAATCTGGGAGTGACGAACAAGCTTACAGCCCCAGCCACGAGCCTGAATTTTGGCGCAGCAAAAAAAATTAGAAGAAGAAAAGGAAATTCTGATATACTTTTTGCCGAAGGGTAAGATGCCGTTCCTCACACGAGTGCGGGCATAGCGATTATGGGTGCACGGAATCCAAAATCCTCTCTGGCTGCCCGGGACGAGATCGAGCAGCTTCAGCTCGAGCGGCTCCAGGCGGTGCTTCATCGCGTCTATAAGAATGTCCCGTTCTATAAGGAATCCTTCCGAGCCTGCGATTTCTATCCTGATGACCTCACCCATATCGATATCCTCAACAGATTGCCGATGACCGACAGGAGCACGTTGGTCAAGAACCATCCCTACGGCATGTTCGCCGTCCCGCTGCGCGAGGTCATTCGTCTGCAGTGCACATCTTCCGTTGCGGGCGAGGCAATCGTTGTAGGTTTCACCCGCAATGATATTGACCATTGGACTGAACTTGCCGCACGCTCTCTTTCATATGCTGGAATCGGTCCGGATGACGTCGTCCAGATGTACATTGGATACGGGCTGTTTCCGAGCACGCTCGGCCTTCATTATGGCGCGGAGAGACTCGGGGCCACGGTGATCCCCGGCTCGCACATGTCGCCGGAAGCCGCTTTTCTGACCATGAAGAACTATCGAGCGAGCGTTCTGGTCACCACACCGCAAAAAGCTCTCCGGCTGGTGGGATACGTCCGGCAGAACCACGGCGGAGGGAAGGCGCTCATGCTTCGAGCGTGCGTACTGGTTGGACAGTACTGGTCGGAATCGCTTCGCTCGAAAGTCGAGGAGGTGCTGTGTTCGCCGGTTTTTGGCTGTTACGGTCACAGTGAATTTTATCCGTCGGCTGTAGCGGCTGAATGCGTGAAGCGGGACGGGCTTCACATCTTTGAGGATCATTTCATTCCCGAGATCATTAATCCGGCGACAGGGGCATCTGTTGCGGGCGGCGAGGCGGGCGAATTGGTGATTACCACGGTAACGAAAGAGGCGTTTCCGCTGATTCGCTATAGGACCGGCGACATCACCAGACTCGAGTACGGATTGTGCGAATGCGGGTCGGGCTTTGTGCGGATGGACCGTGTCTCGAGGCGAACGGATGACATGCTCTTCATCGGAGGGATCAGTATTTTGCCGTCGCAGGTAGAACAGTTTATCAAGGATGCGGTGGGGGGCATACAGGATGCGCCGGTCTATCAGCTCGTGGTCGAAGGGAGCGAAACCAGCGAAACCCTCGAGATCCTTATTGAGGTAAATGACGCGTTTTTTTCCGATCAGCTTCGTATTCTGAGAGAAATTGAAACAAAAATACAGGGCGAACTATTCGACGCGCTCGGTGTCAGCGCGAAGGTGCGCCTGGTTGAACCGGGCGCTCTTGCCGAGAAGCGCAAACACGGTCGCATAGTCGACCGGCGGGACTCCGCCTCGAGGGCTTCAGAAGGATTCGAATAAAGTTCGCTCGGCAAAAAGGGGGGTGATACTTCGAGACCATTGGGGATAAAGCCTATTTCCCGAGGAAGTGACACAGTACAAGCAGTAGAATTCATGCATGGTTTTGGGGAATACCAGAGAACGCAAGGGAGAACGCATGAAGAAGGTGGTTTTATTCCTCACCATTGCCGTTGCCGGCTTCTTGCTGGCGCCAGCGGCATGGGCGGAAAACGAAGAAGACATTGAAGCTCTGAAGCAGCAACTGTTGCAGATGCAGCAGCAAATGCAGCAGCAGGAAATGAAGATCCAGCAGCAGGATCGCAAGATCATGGATCTGGAAGCCAAGGAAGCGCCCGAAGCGTACGTGAACATGGAAGAGATCGTCGCGCGCGTGCAGGAGAAGGTCGCTCCTCAGGATGGCTTCACTATCGGAAAAGGCAAGATCAAACTCACGCCCTACGGCTTCATCCGGTTGGATGCCGCTTATGACGATTCGGCGGTGTTCATGTTTTCCGGCAACGTCGTCGGCTGGGCTTGGCCTGAGGACGGAAGATCGATGGCACCCGTTTATCCAGCCACGTTTGTCCATCGCGATGATGATGATCAATTCTCCATGACCGCAACGGCCACTCGTTTGGGCTTGAATTTTGACGGCCCCGAGTTTGCAGGCGGAACGATCAAGGGAAAAATCGAGATCGACTTTGACGAGCTGTCGGGGAACGGCGGAGACGTCGTGGCGCATCGCATTCGCATGCGGCACGCGTATGCTGAACTTCTTTATCCGACATGGAGTTTTCTTGCCGGCCAGACGTGGGACGTTGTCGCCCCGCGCATACCGCCGATGCTCGACTGCGTCGTGTTGTGGGGATCGGGCAACGTCGGCTACCGGCGCCCGCAGCTTCGCCTCACCAAATGGTGGGATGTCGATGGAACGAAATTCACCGGACAGGCGAGCTTGAATCATACAGACCGCAGTATGACGAATGACGACTTTGACGGCGATCTACTGCTGAACGGTGTGGAATCCGGTTACCCGATGGGTGAGGCGCGCATCGGAATGGACACCATAATCCTTGGAGAAAGGAAACTGAGCTTGGGCTTGTCCGGCCTGCTTGCACGCGAGCAGACGGAGGCTCGTGGCGATATCACTCAGTCAGAAAACCTTGACGTTTGGATGGTGGCCCTTGACGGGTCGATCACTATCATTCCGAATCTTCTCAGTCTCCAGGGCGAAATCTGGACCGGGGAGAACATAGACAACGTCTATGGTGGAATCGTTCAAGGTTTCGTAAATGTTGGGGCGGCCCCGGCCATAAACCTGAAAGAGATACAGGCTACCGGCGGGTTCATCCATGCCGCGCTGACACCGCGTCCCGACTTGCAATTCAATTTCGGGTATGGTCTGGATGATGCGGACAGCGAAGATATGATGTTGGGCAACATTTCCCAGAACTGGACCGTTTTCGCCAACACGATCTGGACAGTTGTCCCCAATTTCGATGTCGGGCTCGAGCTTGCCTGGCATGAAACGAAGTGGGTTGATCAGGCGGACGGCGACGACTTCAGAGTTCAGACCGCGTTTATTTACAAGTTCTAGTTTAATCGATCTACATGGCAAAAGGGGGAGGCAAAATACATTGCCTTCCCCTCATGCCCTTTTTCCGCAATCGTGATGAAGCTTGGCAAGAAGGGATGACGCGCTGGAGATTTTCAGCGAAAGTTCTTGCGTTCTGGACGAAGTGAAGCAGCTTTCGGGAGGGGCAAAAGATTCTTCACTTCGCGCAGAAGAGCAGCAGCGTCAAGTTTTCGCGATTGGCTGTCTTGACTGGTCAGCGGGAGGATAAACGTATGGGCACGGATACGAGGACATCCTTCAACACCGAAGACTGGTGGGCGGTGTGGATCGGGCTCGCCGTTGTAGTTCTCGGGTTGAGCGATTCTCTGCTTGGCATCGACTTGCTCGGCTGGGTTGCCGATACGCGCGTATACTCGAATCTATTTGACGCGGTGGCGCCGACTTCGGCCGAATTTGGCGGATTCCCCGCCATTTTATCCCTGATTTTTACGTATGCGTTCGTAACCGTTGTCACCGCCATCGGAGCAGCCTCGCTTCGGCTCAACATTAAGAAATACGTTGCTGGTTTCTCGCTGATTTTTTGGCTCACCTATATCTGCTGGGTGGCCGGTCATTGGGCTTACATCGCGGCTACGCCGGACAAACAAGCGAAATTCGGGATCGATTGGTCGCTGAGTCTTACGGGTGAAGCAGGGTATATTATCGCGTTGGTTGCCGGTTTGATCGTTGGGAATGTTTTCCCGAAGCTCGCGAAGTATCTCGAGGAGGCTGCCCGGCCGGAATGGTTTGTAAAGATCGCCATTGTGATTTTGGGGGCGTCGGTTGGGCTGAAGGCGTTTCAATCATCAAAGCTGGCCGGCACAATCATCTTTCGAGGCCTGTGCGCGATAGTTGAGGCGTATCTCATTTACTGGCCGGTGGTGTACTTCGTGAGCCGGAAATGGTTCAAATTGAGTCCTGAGTGGTCGGCTCCGCTGGCGTCGGGTATTTCGATCTGCGGCGTGTCGGCGGCAATGGCGACTGCGGGCGCAATAAAAGCGCGGCCCGTCGTTCCGGTGATTATCTCGTCGCTCGTGATTGTTTTTGCGGTCGTCGAGTTACTTATTATTCCGTTTGCGGCGCAGCATTGGTTGTACACGGAACCGATGATGGCGGGAGCGTGGATGGGACTTGCGATTAAGACAGACGGCGCCGCTGCCGCGAGCGGGGCAATAACGGATGCGCTCATTCGCGCGAAGGCGATGAGCGCGCAGAATATCGTTTATGAAGAAGGCTGGATGCTGGCAACGAGCGTAACCACCAAGATGTTCATCGATATCTTTATCGGGATATGGGCGTTTGTGCTGGCGATGGTATGGGTGTACGGCGTGGAAAAGAAGCCGGGCGTGAAGGTGCCGAAGATCGAGATATGGTACCGCTTCCCGAAGTTCGTAATCGGATATATCCTCGCATTCCTGATTGTTGCCGGCATCGGGCTGGCATCGCCGCCGCTAGTGTCCGCGATCAAGTCGGGTATTTCCGAGGCTGATAATTTGCGCAAGATCTTCTTTGCGCTCACGTTCTTTTCGATCGGATCGATTTCCAATTTTGCCGCGTTGAAACGAGAGGGCATGGGCAAACTGGCCGTGGTATACTTCCTCTGCCTGTTCGGCTTTATTATCTGGGTGGGCCTGCTCATCTCATTCCTGTTCTTCCATGGAATAACTCCGCCTATTATCCAAGCGCCGCCCGGTGCTTGAGGGCGTTGAAGGAGAAGATAGATGACAGTAACCGAGAAGGCAAAGATCGCCGATGAAATGAAGCAGGAAGCGGAACCTTTGTCGCCGGTCGAGAAGAAGCTGATCGGCTACAGCCTCTTGATAGGCCTGCTGATGTTGATTGTGCTGATCCTTGTCACGGGCGCGTACAAGTTTTAGCGTGTTGATTTGCCGGCGTCTTGCTTTTGTCGGCCTCTCCCCCATGTCCTGGGCCGCTCCACAGAGGGAAGACGCCTTACCCCGATTGCACGAAGAAGAAACGTTTCTGTCCTTTCCATGCAAAATGCTATAATGTTTTTTGTAGACCGAACTTTTCGGAACCAGAATCTGCGACAGGTTATCGTTTCGCAGAATGACTTCAGGAGCAAAAGCAAATGACTCGAACTTTCATGTCCGGCAACGAAGCAGCCGCCAGAGGGGCGTATGAGGCCGGAGTGGTCTTTGGCGCCGCTTATCCGGGCACTCCGTCCACCGAGGTGCTCGAGAACCTGGCGAAATATGAGGGCGTCAAGGCGCAATGGGCGGTAAATGAAAAAGTAGCTCTGGAAGAAGCGATCGGAGCGGCCATCGGCGGAGGCCGCGCCCTTGCGGCTATGAAGCATGTGGGAATGAACGTGGCCGCCGATCCTCTGTTCACCTCTTCCTATATAGGGGTGAAGGGAGGATTGGTCATCATTAATGCCGACGATCCGGGCATGCACAGCTCGCAGAATGAGCAGGATAACCGCCACTATGCGCGCGCGGCGAAGCTCCCGATGCTCGAGCCGTCGGACAGCCAGGAGACAAAGGAGTTTGTGCGCCTCGCGTTTGACCTGAGCGAGAGATTTGATACGCCGGTCATCGTGCGCATGACCACCCGTGTTTCCCATTCGAAAGGTATCGTCGACATTGGCGATCGAGTTGAAAAACCGGTCGGCGGATTCGTTCGAGATATTCCGAAATATGTCATGCTTCCGGGTTATGCGCGCGGGCGACACGTAATCGTCGAAGAGCGAATGAAGAGTTTGTTCGCACTCTCGAACAAGTCCCAGTGGAACCAGATTCGATGCAATAATCGCTCGATCGGGATCATTTCCAGCGGCGTCGCCTATCTGTACACGCTTGAGGTAGCGCCTGAAGCCTCATATCTTAAATTGGGATTTATCAATCCTTTACCACTTGACTTGGTCCGGCAATTTGTGGGGGAAGTCGAAACGGTTGTGGTCATTGAGGAACTCGACCCGATAATCGAAGAGCAGGTTCGGGCGCTGGGCATACAGGTCATCGGGAAACAGGATCTGGGTCTTCCTCTGTGCGGCGAGTTTTCGCCAGAGACGATCTGGCATGCGCTTCAGGCGAAATTCCCGCAGATAGTGAGAGATAAACCGAAAACAGATGTTCCGACGCCGAAGTATGAGGATTTACCGCCGCGGCCCCCGGTGATGTGTCCAGGCTGTTCACACCGGGTTGTCCTGCACGCTTTAAAAAAACAAAAAGTTACGATCATGGGTGATATCGGTTGTTATACGCTGGGTGCGCAGCCTCCTCTGGGCGCAATGGATTCGTGTCTCTGTATGGGCGCGAGCGTCGGCATGGCCTTTGGAATCGAGAAAGTGAGCGGCAAGGGCAAAACTGTGGCCGCGTTGGGCGATTCAACATTCATTCACGGCGGAATAACCGGTCTCATTGACATCGTTTATAATAAGGGCGCCACTCTTGTGATTATCCTGGATAATTGCACCACCGCGATGACCGGGCGTCAGGAGCACCCGGCGACCGGACGCACGCTTCAGGGCGACGCCACGCATGCACTCAATTTTGAGGCGCTGGCCCGTGCAGTCGGCGTGCGCGACGCGCATACGGTGAATCCGACAGATTTCGATCTTCTGGAGGAAACGATCAAGCGATGCCTGGAGACTGACGAGCCGTCGGTTATTGTCGCAAAGCGGCCCTGCGTTTTGATCCCGGGGCAGGAGAAGCTGCCTGCCTACTCGATGAATCAGGAAAAATGCAACCAGTGCGGCGCGTGCATCCGGCTCGGGTGTCCGGCGATCATCCAGCTTGGCCAGAACAAAGAAAAAAGTTTTTTCATCGATGCCTTTTTCTGTCAGGGATGCGGGCTGTGCGAGCACGTGTGCAAGTTTGACGCTATAGAGGTGAAATCATGAACGTGTTGATGGTGGGTGTAGGCGGGCAGGGCGTGCTTACCTGCGCGGACATCATGGCCCGGTCGGCGATGGAGTCTGGATTCGATGTTAAGGTGAGCGAGGTGCACGGGATGGCGCAGCGCGGCGGTAGCGTATATTCGCACGTGCGCTATTCGAAGCGGGTTGATTCTCCACTGATCATGCAGGGCGAGGCGGATGTTGTGATGGCGTTTGAGCGTGTCGAGTCGCTACGGTTCGCTCACTACATAAAGCCCGACGGCTTATTCCTCGTTAATAACCAGCGGATGGACCCCGTCACCGTTTCCTCCGGATTGGCGAAATACCCTGACGATGTCTTTGAGCGCCTGAAGAGGCTCCCGCAGCGGGTTCAGATAGTGGATGGAGAAAAGATGGCCGCGGACCCCGCCTTGCGACGCTCGGTGAATTTTCTGCTTCTGGGGGCTCTGGCGGGGCATACGCCTGATCTTACGCCAGATGTTTGGGAGAAAATGATATCCGAGGCGTTTGCCAAGAAGCCAGCCGTTCTGAAGACTGTTCTGAAAGTGTTCAGGCAAGGACTGAACGCTAAGAATTAGGACGTTTTGAAGCCGCGCAAGATCATGTCGTGTGTTATTTAGCTCGTCCACCCCTTCTGTAACGTGAGCAAGTCTGCCGGAAAAGGATCGAATCATGCAAGAATACAAGTCGGGAACAGCATTCAGCGGCGTTATCGGAGGCACGATAGATGCCTCTTCGCCGGCATGGCCCGAGCGAGTCCAATCGAGAAGCCACGCTCCGAACGTTTTGTTTATCGTTCTTGATGATACGGGCTTCGGACAGATCGGATGCTACGGCAGTCCTATCGAGACACCCAACATTGATGGTTTGGCTGCAAGAGGGCTGTGTTACAACAACATGCAAACAACGGCCCTCTGCTCGCCGACGCGCTCCTGCATTTTGACGGGCCGCAATCATCACTTCAATGCCATGGCCTGTATTACGGAAGGAGCGACGGGATATCCGGGCAGTAACGGTTATATTCCGTTTGAGAACGGTTTTCTTTCGGAGATTCTTCTGCAGAAGGGTTATAGCACATTTGCGGTCGGCAAATGGCATCTGACGCCGGCGGAGCAGGTTTCCGCGGCCGGGCCATATGATCGCTGGCCGCTCGGCCGGGGTTTTGAACGTTTTTACGGATTCATGGGGGGCGACACCCACCAGTATTATCCTGATTTGGTCTATGACAACCATCAAGTCAAGCCGAATCGAACGCCCGAAGAAGGATATCATTTGACTGAGGACCTGGCTGACAAGGCGATCAGTTTCATTGCCGATACGAAACAGGTGGCTCCTGACAAGCCGTTCTTCATGTACTTCTGCCCCGGCGCTCAACACGCTCCTCACCACGTCCCGAAGGAATGGGTTGACAGATACAAAGGCAAGTTCGATGGCGGATGGGAAGCTTATCGGGACGAGGTCTTCAAGAAGCAGAAGGAACTTGGCATTGTGCCGCGAGAGGCCGAGCTTTCCCGGCACGACCCGGACGTGAAGCCCTGGGATCAATGTTCAGCGGAGGAAAAGCGTCTGTTTGCGCGGATGATGGAGGTCTATGCAGGATTCCTCACTCACACCGATCATCACATTGGTCGCATAATACGATTCCTGAAAGAGATCGGCGAATTTGACAATACGCTGATCATGCTCATTTCCGACAACGGCGCCAGTGCCGAGGGCGGCGCGAACGGCTCGGTGAACGAGACGCTATTTTTCAATTTGATTCCCGAATCTGTTGAAGATAATCTCAACGCGATGGATGAACTGGGCGGCCCCAAATACTTTAATCATTACCCGTGGGGCTGGGCATGGGCCGGAGACACGCCCTTTCGTCGCTGGAAACGAGAGACATATCGCGGCGGCATCAGCGACCCGTTTATCGTGTGCTGGCCGAGTGGGATCAAGAGCCATGGTGAAATTCGCACCCAATACGTCCATGCCATCGACATGATGCCAACGATACTGGCTGCTCTGAACATTGAGGGTCCCTCCGTGATTAAAGGCGCTGTGCAATCGCCCATACATGGAGTAAGTTTGGCCCACACGTTTGATGACCCAAACGCGCCGACAAAACACCTCACGCAATACTTCGAAATGATCGGACACCGCTCCATCTATCACGACGGCTGGCGCGCGGTCTGTCCGTGGCCGGGTACTTCTTTTGCGGAGGCGGGGAGGCCGTTCGGCTCATTCCTGTCGGCTGAGGCGCTCGCGGAGCTCGACGCGACTCATTGGGAATTGTATCACGTGGCCGAGGACTTTACGGAAAATCATAACCTTGCCGAAAAGAACCCCGAGAAGCTGCGCGAGATGGTTCAGAAGTGGTATTTTGAAGCGGGCAAATATAATGTTTTGCCGATTGACGGAAGAGGCGCGATGCGCGCTCTCGATGAGCGTCCGCTTGTTTCAGGCGAAAAGGAGACGTATACCTATTATCCCGGCACACAGAGCGTGCCCCCGCTTGCAACCGCCCGCCTCTTTAACCGTGCGCACATTATCACAGCCGAAATAGAAGTGCCGAAGGGCGGCGCCGACGGAGTATTGCTTGCTGCAGGCGGACTTGACGGCGGCTACTCTTTTTACATCAAGGATGGGAAGCTTCGCTACGCCTACAATTTCCTGGGCAAAGAACTCTGGACGGTCGAGTCCAAGCGAAAGATGACGGCGGGACGACATAAAGTGCACTTTGAATTTAAACCCACGGGAGATGCTGATATCTTGAACGGCAGAGGCGCACCTGGAATAGCCAGGCTTTACATTGACCGAATGCAGGCTGGACAGCTCGAATTGCCGATGACGGTTCCGCTCACGTTCGGGCTGGCCGGAGTGCTTTCCTGCGGGCGTGCTCCGGGCTCACCCGTGACGCCGGATTATTCCGGCGAATTCCGCTTCACCGGGACAATTCACAAGGTTGTCGTGGATGTAAGCGGCAGGCCGATACAGGATGCCGAAGCTGAAAAGCGCATAGCGATGGCGCGGCAGTGAGGCCCGGCGGGATATCAGATCATTTCGTTTCCGGTTTGCTGACAAGCGTCTCTTTCATCAGGGAGATCGAAATAAGGGCAATTACTGCTGAGATGAAACACGCGATAAAAACGGCGCGATAGCCGGCAGCATTCGACTCTCCTGTGAATCTCGCCAAAATATATCCCAAAAGCGGCTGAAAAGCCGCGCCGCCCGCGAAAGGAAACAGGTTGACGGTTCCCACCGAAGTACCGGCTATCTCAAGCGGAAAGAGTTCCTTGGTAGCCGTAAATGCAATCACCACGATTGCGGCCGAGAACATGCCAATTGAATAGAACAATACATAGAGGAGCGGGAAAGGGAGCCTGTCAGTGGAGATGACCGGCAACAGCAGCGTGAGGCACAACGCCAGCGCGCTCAGGAGCATGACCTTTTTTCTGCTCCGAAACACTCGATCTGAGAGCGTGCTCAGGACCGGACTTCCGATGATCAGGCCGACCGCCAGCATGTTGAGGATGCCGCCGGCCTGGGTCTTGCTCAAACCGTAGACCTGCATCAAGTACGGGCCGCCCCACAACCCGCCGAGTCCGAAGAAAACCCCGCAGTTGAAAAAGAACCATATCGCGATCGCCCAGAAGCGGCCGTTTTGCAGAACCAGGAGCATGCCGCTAACGAGGGGGATCGCCTTCACCGCATCCCGGGATGTTTCATCGCCAACAATGATAGGTGGCAGGCCCACCTCATCTGGCCGGTTTCTCACCCACTTCCAAACGACAAGCGCGAGCACAAGGGTGGCGGCTCCGATTGCGAAGAACGAATTCCTCCATCCAATCCTTTCCGTCAGGAACGCGAGCGGCGCCGCGGCTATGAGGACTCCGACGCCGCCCATTGCGTTCAGGATGGCGGTCATCATGGAGAACTCGCCGCGGGTGAACCACTGCGAGAGTATCTTGAGCGCCGGCACGAAAACCATGCAAACGCCGAGACCCACGAGCACGCGCGCCGCAATTGCGGTCTGGATGTTCGGCGAGAGCGCAAAGAGAGTTGCGCCCGCAGCGGCGATAATGAGGAAAATGGTGACGCTCTTGCGCGGGCCGAGCGAGTCCGACAGCAATCCGGCCGGCAGCTGCATGATCGCATACGGGTAGAAGTAGGCCGATCCGAGAATGCCGACGACGGTCGCGCCGACCCCGAAGGATTCCATGAGATCAAGCGCCATCACACCGGGCGACAGGCGGTGGAAATAGACGAGGACGTATCCCAGCGCCAGAATGCTGAAAATCAGCCACCGGTAGTACGTGAATCTGCGCTGAGTTTCGGATATTGTTGTGGTCATGGGAAATCGGGGGTGATTCTAACACAATGGCGGGATGACGCGCAAGGGAGCTTGCAGACGA
The DNA here is from genome assembly GCA_003598085.1 of Candidatus Abyssobacteria bacterium SURF_5. Lineage (NCBI taxonomy): Bacteria > Pseudomonadati > Candidatus Hydrogenedentota > Candidatus Abyssobacteria > Candidatus Abyssobacteria bacterium SURF_5. The sequence goes on along the minus strand of QZKU01000070.1, from coordinate 12,249 downwards.
ATTCACTTCAGGCGGTACAGATGTCCCTGCAGTACGGAAACGTCTGAAAACATGCGGACCGCACATCCTGGGGGAGGGCAGAAAAAACGGTTCGGAAACGCCTTGTATAAAATCGCACGCATGAATATAATGTTTCGGCAACCAATTTGGACGACGTTTTTCCTCACGAGATTGCAAGCTGGAGTGAGAAATGAGCGAGTACCAATTCTACGAGTTTCGAGCACTAGATCGCCCTTTGACCGTGGAACAGATGGAGGAGTTGCGCTCTTCCTCGAGCAGGGCTGAGATCACGCCGATTTCGTTTAATAACTTCTACAATTGGGGCAGTTTCAAGGGCGATCCACATATGTGGATGGAGAAGTACTTCGATGCCTTTCTCTACATGAGCAATTGGGGAAGCCGATGGCTGATGTTCCGTATCCCGATACGGTTGCTCGATCCTGACACAGTGTCGGGATACTGCACCGATGAAACCCTGGACTATCATACGAAAGATGACCTTCTCATCCTCTCCTTCAGCGCCGAAGAGGTGGACAGAGACGATTGGGTCGAGGGTGAGGGCTGGCTTGAGCGTCTGATACAGTTGCGCTCTGATCTGATGCTCGGGGACCATCGTTGCCTTTACCTCGCGTGGCTGCGGGCAGTCCAGGAGGGCGTCGTGGATGAAGAATGCGAGGAACCGCCTATTCCTCCAGGATTGGGAAAATTGAATACTCAGCTGCGAACCTTTGTGGAGTTTCTCGACATTGAACCGGATTTGATCGATGCGGCCGCCGGGGAGAGTGAGCAAAGAGTCGAGTGGACTTTGTCGAAGAAAGACATCAGAAAATGGGTGACAAAGTTGCCATTAAAAGAGAAGGAAGAAGCTCTCACACAATTGCTCAGCGGCGAGAGTTCCCACGTCACCGCCGAACTGAAACAGCGCGCGATGCACGAGATTCTTGCTCAGAAGCGATCCCCAAAAGCCTCTCGACGACGTCGTCCGCGAAATTCGGGTCGGCTCATGAATCGGGCCGAATCCATCGCGGAAGAGCGGCAGAAGCAGGAGGCGGAGCGAAAGGCGAAGGAACTTGAACAACAAGAGCGAGCAAAGGCCGAGGCCCGTGAAGGAAGGCTGCAGTCGCTCGCGGGCAGTGAAGCGCAACTTTGGATCAAGGTCGCAGACTTGATTTCATGCAGACAACCCAAAGAGTACGACGAAGCGGTGTGCTTGCTTCAGGACCTGCGGGACCTGGCAATTCGGGCAGATGCCAGTTCAGAGTTTTTGCGGCAGATGGCAAGTCTTTACTTTAAACATAAGAGCAAGCCGTCACTTGTGGCAAGACTTCGACAGGCAATGCTGTTGCCACCGGATGAGGCGCGATAGCGCGCATAGTGGACACTCAGCCAGTTCCGCTTCGCTTACGGTTGGTATCTGCATTATGCAAGTTTTGCCGGGTCAAAGGCAGGGACGCGGCTTTTCTTTGCAGCTTTGGAGAGGGACTGGTCGCGTGTTGCAATCGGCAACCCCAATCTCATCGCGAGATCGAGATAGGAAGCATCATAAGTTGTGAGGTGCTGTTCTCTCGCCAGCGCCAGAATCTCCTTGAGCATTCTCTCGGGCGTTTCCTGTTCAATTACGATCGGAAGATCATAGAGGAGGGATACGAATCGGATGACATCTGCCTGACTCAGGCGCTTTTTTCGCTCCGCCACGAGCAGGACATTACCAACCTCAAGCGGCCAAATGGCAGGAACAACCGCCTCACACGTTTCGAGGCTCTCTAGAACGGCTTCCGCAAACCGATCTCCCACGTCCTCGAAACACCAGGCCATTATTACAGAATTATCGACAACGAATCTTGCAGTCATCACCGTCTTCCCTCGTCAATCATGGCTCGTATCGATAATCCAGCCAGCCGATGGCCCCGGCGAAACTGTTTTACCTGTGCAATGGTTTCCGGCACGGCTTTCTTTGCGGAATCTGCGGGTTGGAGTGTTGCAACGGGAACGCCGTGTTTGGTAATGGTTATGCGTTCGCCTTTGGCCACACGTTCGAGGAGTTTGGGAAGGTTTGTTTTTGCTTCATAAGCGCCCACCTTATGCATTAGCTTTCCTCCTAACCAGTCTAAGACCAGTCTAACAGTCTATTCATGAAAAGTCAAGCCAGCTATCCAGCTATCCGACCGGGACCATTGAAATCCTGAGGTTCGTATGCTACTATGCCATTCGTCTATTACAAGAACATCCCAACCCCCTCTCGCACGTTCATGTCTGTCGCGTAGGAAGGCTTTACGATGAGTTATACAATTGACCAAATGGAAGCGGTCTTTTTGCCGAAAACGGTCGCCGTTGTCGGCGCGCCGCGGACGTTCAAGCCGGGCCTCGTGTTTCTGCAGGCGCTGCTGGACCCGGGTTTTAAGGGCGAGATTTTTCCGGTGAATCCCAGCGCGGACTCGATACTCGGGCTGAAGGCGTATCCTTCCCTGGCCTCGATTCCGGCGGATGTTGACCTTGCGATCCTTTTGGTCGGCGTTGAGCAGATCGAGCGGGTGATGGAGGATTGTGTCGAGAAGCGGGTGAAGGCCGCCATCGTTTTTACCTCCGGTTTCGGTGAGACCGGCGAACGGCGGGGGTTCGAGCGCGAGCGGCGCATGGTGGAGAGGGCGCGCGAAGGCGGCGTTCGGCTGGTGGGGCCGAACTGCATGGGCGTGTATAGCCCGGAGGCCGGGCTGGGTTTCTTTCCCTCGATGCCGTCGGTCGTGGGCAAGCTGGCGTTCGTCTCGCAGAGCGGTTCGTTGGGCGCATTCGTCACCATGATGGGGACCCTGCGCGGAATGAGTTTCAGCAAAGTAGTAAGCATCGGGAACGAGTGCGACCTGTCGAGCTGCGATTTCATCGATTACCTCTCGCGCGACGACAAGACGGCGGTCATCACGGCCTATCTTGAGGGGACGCGCGACGGCCGAAACCTGATGGCTGCGCTCAGGGAGGCGAGCGCGCGCAAACCGGTGATTGTCTGGAAAGCAGGCTCGACCGCGGCGGGCGCGCGGGCCGTTTCGTCTCATACCGGTTCGCTTGCCGGCGCCGATGCGGTATGGGACGCGGCCTTCAGGCAAGCCGGCGTAATCCGCGCAGGCTCACTGGAGGAAATGATCGACATCGCGACAGCCCTTTATTATTTTGGCCGGGTCGGCGGCAGGAGAATGGCCATTATTTCCGGGCCGGGCGGTCCGGCAGTCGCCGCTTCCGACGCAGCGGAGAGGGCGGGTCTCTCGCTTCCGGAACTGGAGAAGAGCACAGTCAAAGAGTTGATGAAATTCGTTCCGGCGTCCGGGGCAAGTTTCCGCAATCCAGTCGACCTCGGAGTGGCGCCGTGGGGAATCATCTCTTTATATTCGGATTCGCTGCGGGTTGTCGAAAAAGATGAAAGCATTGACGTCACCCTTCTGATCGGCGGTGGAATCACACCGGGCGGCCAGCAGGAATATCTGCAATACATGATCGACCTCAGAAAAGACCTGAGAAAGCCCTGCCTGCTGATCAGCCTTGCGGGTTTCACCGGCGATCTCGAGTTCTCGCGCGCGCTGCAGTCGGCGGGATACCCTCTTTTCACCAGCCCGGAGAAAGCGATCGCGGCCTACGCGAAGGCGGTCTCGTACTTCGAGTGGAGGGAATCTGTGGGCAGTTGATGCCTGCCATGAAGTTCCCTAAAGATCGCCGGTAGACACAGGCGGTTCCCCCCTGCGGCCCCTCCCTCCTCTCGCCCGTTCGCATTTTCCACTTGACAACGAGTTGGTCTTCATATATTATGTTTGGCAATCCCAACTACATAAGGAGAAGCACATGGTGGCACCTCTCAGCCCAAGCCAGGAAGATTATCTTGAAACGATCTACCAGATCGGCTTGAAGAAAAGGGCGGTCCGGTCGAAGGACATCGCACGGAGCATGAAGGTTACCCGCCCGTCAGTAACCGGCGCCCTTCAATCGTTGGCTGAGAAAGGGCTAATTCAGTATGAGCCTTACGAGTTTATCACGTTGACTCCGAAGGGTCTTATCGCGGCCAGACGGGTGGTACGGCGCCATACGGTGATGCATGATTTTCTTACGAAGGTCCTTGGAATCTGCAGAGCAGAAGCTGAAGAACAAGCATGTCGGCTTGAACACGCAATTTCCGGGGACCTTACCCGCCGGCTCGCGCTTTTCGTCGAATTCCTTGAGTCGTGCCCGGAGGGAATCGAGGCGTGGGCTGAGCGGTTCAACTGCTTTCGGGTCGGTCGCCGCGCGGAATGCGTTTGTGAGGCGTCTACGTTGCATGCCGCGGCCCCTAAGAGTGCGGATTCGAAATCGAAATGAACTCGAGGGTGGTTTTTTTGGAGGTTTTACGGCTTTTTTTCCGGCCGCTATGCTGCGACAGCGTCTCACTCTCTGTGTGATCGGCGGCAGTGTGCCCGCAACAGCGTTCGAATACGGGCACACGCATGAAGGCATCAAAATTGTTTCGGCAAACAAAGGGTTATCGATGGAGCATCTATGCACGAGAGACAAAGTATTTATAACCGCCATCACGCGTCAGATTTGTATCTGCGAACACTCTCGAAAACATCCTCGCGAGAGCGCCTCTCCTGTTCAGACGATGCCTGTGATTATAGGGAGGCATTGAAGCATATTCTTGTGGATACAATCGAAGCGCTGGAAGAGACGCGGCGAGCCTTCAAATCGAAGCAAATTGAGATGCTCAGGAAGAAGCTTACGCAGATACTGCTGGAGATGTCGTAGAAGAGCAGCGCTGGCAAGGAGGAAGAAATGATGAACTAGGACGACATTGGGGCGTTTTACGATGTGGACCTGGGCCGCACAGTGAGAGCGCAACCGGGCCGCTATCAGCGGTGGCATGAAATCCGGAGTACAGATTGCGTGAAAGGAGTGCGGCATGAGGTCCATTTTGGTCTGGCTGTGGTTGACGACGGTAACGGCATCCCTGATGACGTGTTCGGCGGCGCATGCCGAGGAGCAGCGGTCGGACGCCCGCGACGAGAAGATCGAGGCTTTGGAACAGAGCCTGCGCGATTTGAACGAGCAGTTGCAGCAGCTCAAGACGCAGCAGCGGGAGGAGCAACTGTTGAACGAAGAGAGCCGGGAAAAGATAGCCGAAGTATCCGTCCGGCTGGATGAGGTTGACGATTCCCCGCTGTGGGATTCCTCGTCGTGGCTGAACAGGTTCACTATGGGCGGCTATGGGGAGTTTCACGCGAACTTTGAAGAGGGGCCGTCGGGCGATCAATTTGACATCCATCGGCTGGTCCTGTATCTCGGCTACGATTTCAACGACTGGATCAAATTTCATTCGGAGACCGAGATCGAGCATGCTTTTGTCACGGACGGTGCGGGCGGCGAGCTGGTGATCGAGCAGGCATATTTTGATTTTCTCCTGTCCGATCTGTTCAATGTGCGTGCAGGGAGGATTCTCACGCCGCTCGGGATCATTAATCAGAAGCACGAGCCGGTGACGTTTTATGGAGTGGAGCGCCCGTCGTTCGCGCAGTTCATCATCCCGAGCACATGGTCGTCGGACGGCATAGGTTTGTTCGGCAACATCAGTCCTTCGCTCAAATACCAGGCATATGTGGTAAATGGGCTGAACGGGTCCAAGTTCAACGCTCTCAGCGGCATCCGCGCTGGCAGGATCAAGGAGCGTCCCGGCCTGCATGATGCCGCCTTCACGGGTCGGTTGGATTATTTCCCATTCGCTCTGCGAGAGGTCCCATTTGGGCAATGGTTGCGGCTTGGCGTTTCCACCTACGCCGGCGGTATCGACAACGGGAATCAGGGGAAGGATCCGGGCATCAACGGAGATATCCAAATCTATTCCGCAGATTTTGAATATACAGTTTCGCGTCTCGACTTTCGTGGAGCCGTGGCTTTTGAAAGTATCGATGGGGCGGAGCAAATCGGCAACGGAACAGCCGAGGAGATCTTCGGCTGGTACCTGGAGGGCGCCTATCGTTTCTGGCCGGACAAATGGAAGACCGGCAAGCTGAGGAATTCAGACGCCGCCTTCTTTGTGCGCTATGACGATTTCGATACGCAATACAGTATGCCTTCGGGGGTGCCGAAAAACCCGAACGGGGACCGCAATGAGATCACGGTTGGGATGAACTTCTATCTTACGCCGAATGTGGTCTTGAAAGCGGATTATCAATTTCGTGACAGCGAAGGCGACGATCCGGGCGACGCCGTCAATTTTGGGATCGGATGGGTTTTCTAGAGTCGAGTGGGAGCAAAATGATGTTGAACCTGGAAGAGCTAAGGACTGTATTAGTGGGCATATCAATTTCAATGGTTTTCTTCGCATGCGCCGGGGCGTCAAAATCGCTTCCGACGGCGGAGCAGTTGGCCGCTTTGGAAGAAGCGCCCTCCCCCATCGATGTCGATGCGCTTCGCAGCGGGAGAGCGCTTGCGGTGACCGAATGTGCGACGTGCCATCGCTTCTATTGGCCCAACGAATATTCGCCTGCTGAATGGGACGAGATCGTGAAGAAGATGGGGAGGCGCGCCTCTTTCGACCAAGAGCAGACGGCGGCAGTCACGCTTTACTATACGCTTTCAAGCAAATGGACGGGTAGGAGTCACTGAGGCTCTTCTTTTTGCCAGAGGTTCTTCAGCAACTCGATTGAGCCGGGCGCATAGCCCGCGTAGCGATTGCGATAGAAGCCATAGATTGTATTGATGTCGCGGGCGAGGAGGTCTTTGAGGACTTTCACCCAGCGCGAGGTGGCCTCGGTCTTATCGGCCACAAGCCGGTCCCAGCGATCGGTCACTTTCTCGAGGGCCGTCTGGTGTCCGAGCCAGCGGATGTAGCAGAAGTCGGCGGTAATCACATTCATTCGTTTCATCAGAACGTCGACTTTCTCCGCCCAGGGATGATCGACCAATGTGAAAGCCGTATTATGCCGGCGGAGGCATTCGAGAAGTTGGGGCGCCACCCATTCGGGATTGCGTATCTCGACAGCGAACCGAAGGTCCGGCGGCAGGGAGGTCAGCACCGGCTCCAGCGCATCGACGAAGGCATCGACTGAGGGGAACTCGGACTGCCGGTAGTAGCGGAATTGGAAGAGCAGAGGTCCGAGCTTTTTTTCGAGGGTTCTCATTACTTCGACAAAATAATCAAGCCGGCTGCGGTAATCGCCGGAAAACCCCGTGTGTGTCACCCCGCGAGGGACTTTGGCGGCGAAATAAAAATCGGCCGGTGTCTGGTCATACCATTTTCGCACGGCATCTTTTTTGGGAATGCGGTAAAAGGTGGAATCGACCTCGACGGTTCTGTAGTGGCGGGAATATTCCTTCAAGTATTCCGATTTGGGCGTACCTGAAGGATACAGGCCGCCGACCCAGTCGTCCCAGCTCCAGCCGTCGGCGCCAATCAAGAGGTTGGGCGGGAAAATTTTCTGCTTCATTCTGTCCCCCATCGGTTTGAAAACACGCTTTTAAAATAATGTGTCTGTTTTGCGCGAGATCGCAAGGCCGGGCTACGTCGACGCCGCGCCCCGACCGGAAAAAGCCCAACGGCGGGAAATCCTTTTACCCGAGGGTCGCTCACGCCGACAGTTTGCAATTTAGTTTCCTGAAAGTAGTTAGGCTTACAGAATGATTGTGGCGGGAATGGTGCAATAAAGGTGGAGCTATTTAGTCCGCAAAGGGGGAAAAGATATATTCATGTTACGAGCAAAGAGGCGCGCTGCCTGCCCCGTCAGCCAAGGTCTTGAGCCGTCGGAGGCGACTCGCGAGCAGGCGGAGAAAATTCGAGCCGTCGTTTCTGCGATTGCTGATCCCTTTCTTATTTACGGCCTTGGTGGAGTGCTCACGGGTGCAAATGAGGCGGCGGCCTCCATATTTGGGTTCAATCCGATCGGCTTAACGCAGCTTCAGATTCTGCGGTTGATCGATCTGACGCAGCTTGACGGCCGGAAGATGAATGTTTCCGATATGGCATCAGCCCGTGCCCTCCGAGGGGAGATCGTTCAGAATGTGCGTTTCACATTCAGGGATCGCAGGGGCGACGCTCGATATGCGCTTGCCTCGGCGGCTCCGATCCGCGAAGGAGACAGAATCACGGGCGCGGTCGCATATTGGCTCGATGTTACTGAACAAAGAAAAACTGAGGCTGCTTTGGAATGGGAGATCGAAGAGCATGCCGCCATGGCGGAACTGGCGAAGGCGCTTTTGCGCTCGGCTTCGCTTGAAGATATCTCGTGTCTCGTGCTCGAGTACGCCAAGCGGTTGACCGGCAGTCGCTACGGAATAGTTGGATACCTCGATCGGGAGACGGGCGATTTCGTTTGTCCGACGTTGACGCACGACATCTGGAGCGGGTGCCGGGTCGAAGACAAGAAGTTTATCTTCAAAGGAGTGACTGCGGAGAGCGGTCTTGCCGGTTGGGTGTGGGAGAATAAAGAGCCGTTGCTGACCAATTCTCCTGCGACCGACGCTCGCTCGAGAGGGGTTCCGTCCGGACATGTTCCGATCAGTCGTTTTCTTGGAGTGCCCGCCATGTTTGGCAAAGAGCGCGTGGGCATGATCGGGCTGGCCAATCCGGAGAGAGATTATTGCGAGAGGGATATGGTTGTGGCAGAGCGGCTTGCCGCGCTCTATGCCATCGCTATCGAGCGCAAGTGGAACGAGGACAGGCTTCATGCCAGTCGAGAGGAATATCGTCAATTGTCCGAGAATCTGGAAAAAACGGTTCGTCAAAAGGTTGCTGACCTTCAGCAAGCGGAGCGGCTGGCGGTCATCGGGCAAACGGTGTCGGTCGTTGCCCATGAAATACGCAATCCGCTTCAAAACATTTCGCTCGGGCTCGAGGCGATACGCGCCGGCGTCGGTGCAGATGGCGATATGCTTGACACGCTTGCCGACATGGAAGCAGGGGTCGATTCCCTGAACCGGCTTGTCGAGGAAATATTGGAATACGCGCGGCCGGTAACGCTGCGATATTCTTCGCGGCCGCTGCATGCGATCATTGACACCGCCGTTCATGGAATCGGACGCAAACTTGAAGCGAGTGGAGTGAAGCTTGTTCTCAATCTTGAGAACGGAAGCGAGATGGTGACTGTGGACCCTGACAAGATGGCGCGCGCCCTCGTGAACCTGATGTCGAATTCAATCGAGGCGATGCCAAAGGGAGGGGTGATCACAATTTCCTCATGCACTCAGCCCCGTGGCAAAACAAAATATTTATTCCTGACGATTTCCGATACCGGCCGAGGTATTGCTCCTGAAGACCTTGATCGGATATACGAGCCTTTCTTTACGACAAAATCCAAGGGAACGGGCCTGGGGCTTGCCATTTGCAGGAAGATCATAGAGGGCCACAAAGGCAGCCTCTGGTTCCGCAGCGAACTCGGAAACGGGACCACTGCGGATATCTGCATGCCCGTGACGATGCCTGACGCAAGCGCGGCCGGTTCCTCCTAATGCTGTGCGGAGGGGATGAAGTCCGCCGGACGAACCTCCTCGCAATGTATTGCGTCCGATGGACAGACCACGGCGCACAGTCCGCAGCCGACGCACTTGTCGGGATCGACGGACGCCTTGATTTCGTCTCCTGCTTCAGTTGTGCTCAGTGCGCCGAAATAGCAGCGCTCGAGGCAGGATTCGCAGCCGATGCAGGCTTCTTGATCGACCACCGCCTGGAACCGCGAGGGAGACACAAATTTCGCGCCGTCCTTTGCCCTGATGACGCTGAGGCCGATGCAGCAGTCGGGGCAGCAGTTGCAGATGAAGTGGTCGCTGCGGTCGGTATTCATGGTTACGTGCACGAGGCCGGCCTCCTCGGCTTTTCGCATGATCTCGAGGGCTTCGGCCTTGTTGATCTCGCGGCCGGTTCCGCGCTTGATCGAGTAATCCGCGGCGCGGTTCAGTTGCACGCAGACCTCGACGGGTAATCCGCAGGCGCCATCGACGACGCGGCACGTGCATTTGGTTACGGCCATCCGTTTGGCGTTATCGATGATCTGTTTCACGTTCTCGTAGTGCAGGATCTGGTTCTTATCTTCGAGGGCAGCCTCGATGGGGATAATTCGCATGGGCGGATTGCTCAAGAACCCTTCGATAGCTTTCGCAGTCTGTCCCCACTCGGTCTTCGTGAATTCCTTCCAGAGATCGTAGAACTCCTGCGGCGCATCCGGCCAGAGGATGCTGGCGTCGTGGAACTGTCCGGCATCGCGGCACATGCGGTACTTGCCGGAGCTTCCCGAAACGAACACGACGCCCTTTTTGAAGAGGGTGTCAAGGGATTTTTGTACGTCCGCGATCGGCCGATCGGTTGCGCCGGCCAGTTCCTCCGCGGTGGCGGGCATGGCCAACATCAGTTTTGCCTCATTCTCATCGGCCAGCATCTTGAACAGGCGCTGGATTCTCTCCGAATGCCCCATCATGATTCTGTCCGCCAGTTCCTGATATAACGTTCCTTCGCTCATGGCGTGTCTCCTCAAAAAAAAGGTTTCTCTCAGGGAGGAATCTGCAGATGCCTTTATATCAGCTTTTGAAGGAGGCTGTCAAGGAAGGAAGGTATCTGATGCAGGGCCGCCTGATGTTCGGCTCGTGCACGGATAAAAGTGTGAGAGAGACGAGAAGAGGAATTTTCAGGGAAACGATTTATTGATGGAACGGAGTGAAGGAAGCCGGGTGGGCCCAGTAGGACTCGAACCTACGACCAAGAGATTATGAGTCTCCTGCTCTACCAACTGAGCTATGGGCCCTTCTCCATGTTTATTTTATTCAGCACGGCGCGCTTTGTCAAATGGGGCGAAAGGAGGCGCGGGCGCAAGGGGGCAGGGCTCCTCGATTTGCTGATGGGCGGATTGACACTCCCCCGGCTATCTGCTATAATTTGCAACGGGAAGTACCCGTATTTCTTCGAGTTGCAGGAGGGCTAGCATAACTGGTAATGCACCGGTCTTGAAAACCGGCGCCTTCGGGCTTGGGGGTTCGAGTCCCTCGCCCTCCGCTTACCGAGTAAGCGAAGCGGCTCTTGAGTAGCAGCCATTTGGAGAGGTGGCCGAGCTGGTTGAAGGCGGCACCCTGCTAAGGTGTTATAGGGGCTTAAACCTCTATCGAGGGTTCGAATCCCTCCCTCTCCGCACGAAATGCGCCCTTAGCTCAGCTGGATAGAGCGTCTGACTACGGATCAGAAGGTCGGGGGTTCAAATCCCTCAGGGCGTGCCAAAGTTAAGGTTATAACTGCTTAGCTAAAACTAGGCAGTTATTTTTTTGTCTTGGGTGGTTGACATATGGTTGCTTAAGCTGACCCCGAATTGAAAGAAGCTGAAAGGAAATGGAGCATCAAGCACTGGACACATTTTCTGGATCTGGTCGTAGTGCTTCAAAAGGACAGGAAGAAGGTCTGGGTAGCTGAGCGGAAGTAAATCATATTGCAGGGCCCCTTGGGCATCAAGCTTCGGGGGTTCTGCCATGGTGGCTGCTTTCAATTTTATATACTTGACTTTCTCTGTCTATATGAATAAAATTCTTTGACTTCTATATTTCGGAGGAAGAAGGCTAATGGAATCAGTCAAGCATCAATGTCCTATCTGCTTATTGAATGGACAAGTTCAAGAAGATGCAGATGGCGAGGAAATTTTTCTTATCAAGTGTTTGAGATGTGGTTCTTACAGAATCTCGAAAGAAGTATGTAAGGTTCTTAATACTGTCACCTTTAAGAGTTACGTCTTATCTGGTTTTATAAGGACGAGTAATCTCCAAGAAGAAATACCCTCGCTTGATTTAGACTTAATTCAGGAAGTTGACCAGAATTTCTCTCTTTTAACCCTGGAACAGAAAGAAAAGAACCTGATTGCTTACATGGGCATGAAGGCGGAATTAGGGGAAGCATGTGAAATCAATTCCTTATTTGATTATCCGCTTATTTTTGCGAGAGAAAAAGCAGAGCTAAACTGGCTGATCAGCGAGATGATAAAAGAAGGTGTATTAGATAGGCGAGAGAAACCTAAGAGCATGTTCCCAATTTCCAAGGGCACAGTAACAAATGAAGTTCACAAGGTGACCTTGACGAAAAAAGGATTTGAAAAAATGAATGCCTTCAAAGCTTTGAGCACATCTGGGTCTATGACAGAAACCTCTGTAAAGACTAGCCGTCAAAAAAGAAAAGTATTTAAGCTCCTCACAAGAATTTGTGGGTTAATTGTGGCATAGGAAGGTCTCCGAGCACGTGATAAAGGGCAAGCGAAAAGGTTTCAAATGTGCGGTAGC